>CAUZOB010000021.1:0-35573 GCA_963581185.1 Planctomycetota bacterium
CCAAGTACCACGAGGGCCTGGGGCCGTTGATCGCCGGATTCCAGTATGCCCGCTTTGGCGACCTCCAGCACGTGGCAGAACTGATCGACGAGGAAACCTGTGCCATCATGATCGAACCGATCCAGGGTGAAGGAGGTGTGCGAATCCCTCCCGAGGGCTTCCTGCAGGGATTGCGGCAACTGGCCGATGACAATGACCTGCTGCTGATCTTCGACGAGGTCCAGACCGGCTGCGGACGAACCGGCAAATGGTTCGGTTACCAGAACTTTGATGTCACTCCGGACGTGATGACGCTGGCCAAGTCGATCGCCGGCGGAATCGCCGGCGGCGCAATGCTGACGACCGCTGAGATTGCTCCCAGCTTGCGGCCCGGCATGCATGCCGCCACCTTTGGCGGTAACCCGATCGCCGCCGCAGCTGGCGTGGCGTCGCTGGAGATGATCGAGCGTGAGAACCTGCTGGAGAACGTGCCCCGGCTGGCCCAGCTGTTCAGATCGCGGTTTGAAGACTTACAGAGCCGCTGCAGTTGGATTCGAGAAGTTCGCGTTATTGGCATGATGGTTGGTATCGAGTTAGACCTTGAGGGTGCCACGGTGGTCCAGCAGTGTCTTGACCAGAAACTGCTAATCAACTGCACACAGGGAAATGTGATCCGCCTGCTGCCCGCCATGAATCTGTCGGACGAGCAAGCCGAGCGGGGCTGTGAGATTCTCTGTGGCGTGCTCGAATCACTGCAGGTTGGATCCAGTAGCGGGTCGGAGTGAAAACATGCGACATCTACTAAGTCTGGAAGATCTGACGCCGCAGGACGCCCGCCAGCTGCTGCAGCTGGCTGTTGACCTCAAAGCCCGTCCCCGGCCACTCGATCCGTTGCCGCTGGCAGGTAAGACGCTGGCCCTGCTGTTTGAAAAACCGTCGTTGCGGACGCGTGTCAGCTTTGAAGCAGGCATGAGCCAGCTTGGCGGTGCCACGATCGTACTTGGCCCCGAGTCAGGCTGGGGTGGCCAGCGCGAGTCTGTCAGGGACTTTAGCCAGGTCCTCAGCGAGTATGTGGACCTGATTGTCTACCGTTCACGTGTCCACCAGTCCCTGCTGGACTTGGCCGAGTATGCAAGTTGCCCGGTCATTAACGGCCTCACGGACCAGTCGCATCCCTGCCAGGCACTGGCTGACCTGTTGACGATCGAAGAAATTCAGGGCGACCTGGCCGGGCAGCATCTGACTTTTGTTGGTGACGCCAACAACGTGGCCCGCAGCCTCGCTATCGGCTGCGGCTTGCTGGGGGGCAGCATGACAGTTGCCGCTCCGCAGAAATACCAGTTCTCAGCTGCCTTTACCGATCAACTGGCTCAACAGTTTCCCCATCTCAGGCTGAATCTCGTCGAGGATCCGACCGCAGCGGTGGCCGCAGCCACGGCAGTCTATACCGATGTCTGGGTCAGCATGGGGCAGGAGAAGGAAGAAGCCGAGCGGGCCCGTGAGCTGGCTGACTACCAGGTCAATGCTGCCCTGATGGCCCAGGCACCAGCCGACGCCATCTTCCTGCACTGCCTGCCTGCCCGCCGCGGGCAGGAAGTCACGGACGAGGTCATGGATGGCCCACAGAGCCGCGTGGTTGAGCAGGCAGCGAACCGTATGCATCTGCAAATGGCCCTGATGGTCTGGTTAAGCGGACTGGGCCAGTGACAGTAACGAAACCTGTTGATTGAAAGTGAACCATGGCAGCCCGCCCAACCAGCTCCGCTCGTCGCGCCAACCAGCTGCGACCGATTCGCATCAAGCGTAACTTTACGCGGTCGGCACCCGGTAGCGTGCTGATGGAAATGGGTAAGACCGTGGTCCTCTGTACGGCCAGCGTTGAGGAGCATGTGCCGGCCTGGATGACCGGCCGCGGCCGCGGTTGGATGACCGCCGAATACAACATGTTGCCGCACAGCACAACGCCACGGCGACGACGGGAACGAGGCAAGACCGATGGCCGGACCATCGAGATACAACGGTTGATTGGACGCAGCTTGCGAGCGGTGGCGAATCTCGATGCGCTCGGTGAACGAACCATCCAGATCGATTGCGATGTCCTGCAGGCCGATGGTGGAACGCGTACTGCCAGTATTTCCGGTGCCCTGGTGGCAGTCGTCGACGCCTTGCGTGCCAGTGGAGTCCGTGTCTCGGCTACCGGCCAGTATCCGCTCAATGACAGCCTGGCGGCGATCAGCGTGGGACTCGTGGCAGGTCGTTGCCTGCTCGACCTCGACTACGAACTCGATAGCGCTGCCGAAGTCGATATGAACGTGGTGATGACCGGCAAGGGCCGCTACGTCGAGATCCAGGGGAGCGGCGAGGAGGCCAGCTTTGATGGAAAACAGCTGGATCGACTGCTGCAGCTGGCCCGCAGCGGCATCAAGCAACTGGGCCAGGCCCAGCAGGATGCACTCGGTCGCCACTGGCCGTTTTGAAGCCAGCCAATCGCCTGACTCGTCCCTACCAGCCTGGCGGTCTGCAGCGGACGAGTTCTAGCGGCCGCCACCACCTTGCTGCATCATCTCGGCCATGTTGCCACCGCCTTCACCACCTTCTCCGCCCATCATGCCTTCCATGCCACCAGCGCCGGTTGCGGTTTCAGGGGGTGTGAAGTCGTAGCGACTGAACAGATCCAGATCGTCGATTTCGTTACGCACGATCAGCTTGCCGCTGCCGTCGATCAACACGAACTCGCCAGGTGCCAGCACACGCCGGTTGCGAGTGCTGCCGGGCAGCTCTTCGCCACCGCGAATATCACCGACGATCAGGTCGCTCTGGAAGTCGAACTGTTCGACCGCCTTGATAACCGACGAGACCGGGTGAGCGTACTCAATATCGATTTGATTGTTGAGCACGCTACCTCGATGGACGGTAAAGGCGTGGGGAACATCGACGCCGCGCAACTCATCCCAGATCACCGGCTTGACGATACCGATCGGTTCCTTGTCCGTGTAGATTCGCTGTTGCGAGTCACGGCTTGCCGTCTGGTACTCGATGCCACCAGCAAAGACCTGGGTTGGCACTGGCACGTAGACCCCTTCAGTCGGGTCACTCCATTCGGTCTCACGGAAGAAGAGTCGGTGCGTGGGGTCACCGTTGCCGTCGTTTAAGCCGGCAAGACGATCAACAACATCCTGGTCGAGGCTACGCAGCGGGGGTGCGACGTGCTGTCGATAGTCCTTGGTCACGTTGATATTGGGATGATTAGGATCTTCCAGCAACAGCTTGACCCGGTACTTGTAGACGTGACCGGGAGTAGCATTGAAATCGAAGAAGCGGACGAGCTTGAATTCGGGAATCTGGCCGCTGAAGGCAGCGCCGCCTCCACCGCCACCCATGCCGCCCATCATTCCACCCATCATGCCGCCGCCACCACCCATCATGTCGCCCATGCCGCCGCCACCCATCATGTCGCCCATGCCGCCGCCACCCATCATGCCGCCGCCACCGCCCTGGCCCGCCGCCGGCCGGCTGGCGCCAGCCGGTTGTGTGATGAATCCACCTGGCAGGTCACTTGGTTGCCCGTCATCGGCCGGGGTCTCGTTCTCCTCGGCGACAGGTTCTTCGCTGACTGCGGGAGCATTCCTAAGCGGGATATCGGGATGTGTCAGCATCTCATCGATTTCACGCATCATCAGTGGGGGAGCGACGAAGGTGATAAAGGGATCGAGATACTGTTCATCGACCAGCTCCCGTGGACTGCCGTCCCAGTCCTTGGTGTAGCCCCGATGCTGGCTGGTATGCGCGATCTGCTCCCATTCGCCATCCTGGATCTGCCGCTGGGGATCGTCCGTGACGTCAACTCGTTCGGCTCGCAGGAACACAAACCGCGGTCGATCACGCGAGGACTCATAACCGCTGGCTCCCTGCAGGACGCGATTGTACTCATCCCACTGTTTCTTGAACGGGAAGACGCCGGTCACACCAACCACGGTGGAAGGCACGCTGACGGCGGTCAACGATGTGTTTGAGGTTTGCTGGTTCATCATGCCTTCCATGCCGGCACCTTCGGAACCCCCACCGGGACCACCGTCTTCCAAATTGGCGGACATCATGCCGGCACCACCCGCGGCTCCACCAGCCGCACCAGCCGCTGCCTGGCCACCACCGGTCGGTAGTACTGTACCGGTCTCGAGGATCTGGTTGCTGCCTGGTCGGAAGCCGATCAGTTTTTTGGGATCAAGTTGACGCGAGGTACCCGAGCCCATCCCGGCCATTCCGCCATCACCTGCTCCACCCATGCCACCCATCATGTTTTCCATGCCACCACCATCTCCACCACCACCGCCGAAGATATCACTGCCAGCGGCCAGGTCGCCCGAGTTCCGCTTGGGCTTGCGGCCAGTCGGCTTCTTCTTGGCTGCTGCCTTAATTTCGGCATCCTTGTCGTCTGCGGTGGGATCGTTCCGCTCGTCCGTCTTCTTGTAGGCCAGGCCTCCGGTGATTGCCACGGCGCGGAGATTGCTGGCAATGTAGAGATTGGGATCGGAGCGGCGCGTGGTCTGACTGGCTGTGGGGGGATCAAAGGGGACAGCTCCGGCGTAGTTCTGCGAGAGGATATCCTGTTCCATTTTGACAACCCGCTCAGGATAATCCTGCGGAGCACTGCGCTGCTGGGAGAGTCCATCCGCGACATCCCAGTTTTCTCGCTCGATAAAGTTGCGAACCTCGCTGCTGGTCTGGCTGAGGGTGTCAGGCGACACGTCTGCATCGAGCCGCTCGGTTGAAATGCCACGTGACACAAGCAACGCGCCGACCAGGACTGCCACTGCCAGCCCGATCTTCTCGATGTGCTGGATCAACAGATTTTGGTCCGTGATGTTGGCACCGCCCTTTTTCCTCGCCATCGTCTTAGCTCCTTGCTAGGTAAGTCGACTCAGATTCGACTTGTCTCGGTTGCTTGTTTCCTGTCGTGGCAGATCCTGGGATCGCCTGTTCTGTTGTTCTGCCTTATTCAGCTCCAGCGGCCGGGACATTGCCATCTGCTGCACCCTGCACAGCGTCGACTTTGGGTTTCCCCAGCTTGCTGGTGTCCGGAGGATTGAAGATGTAGACAATTGCGTAAAGCTCGACTTCTTCATGGTAAGGAAATTCGTCGATCGCCTGCTGGAGGCCAGCCATGCCAGCCATACCACCGCCGCCACCCATCATGCCTTCCATGCCGCCGGTACCTCCGCCACCTTCGCCACCGCCACCCTCACCACCGCCCCCCATCATTCCCATGCCACCGCCACCGCCACCGCCACCGCCCATCATGCCACCCATCATGCCGCCACCACCGCCACCGCCGCCGCCGCGTTGGGCAGTGCTATTGATGCCAACTTGGCGAACCTCGATCGTCAGCGGGGCATTGCCGCAGGCTGCCAGCAGGTCTGGCAGGCGTCGCAGGTCCATTTTGATCCGAATCCGGGTCGGGTATCGCTTGGCGACAGCCAGGTAAGCGTCTTCGGGTTGTTTGTTGTTTGGATTCAGGGCGTTTCGCAGCTTGGCTGCTGCCAGTGGCTGATACTGCCGATCGACATATCGCAAGTCAATTGGATCGTTGGAAGCAACCGCGACTGCGTCGCCACTGGCCACCTCGTCACTGTCATTACCGTCCGAGGTCTCCATGCCAGCTGCCATATCTACAGGTGCTCCACCTTCGGCACCAGCCATGCCACCCATGGCATCCATCATGCCTCCTTCCCCCATTCCCTCCGTGTTCCCGCCACCGGATTCGCCGCTGCGACCACCGCCCGGCAGACGGATCCGCCCTGCCAGCGAGAGCCCCTGGCCTGGCTGAGGTAATTCAATCGAGACGATTTCGGTGACCGCTGCGTTGTAGCGAGCATCGGCCCCCCTGTTCGTCTCGGCAATGACTTCCATCCACTGGTTCAAAACCCAGATGTCTTCCTGGGCGTACATCACCTCCGCCGTGGAGGGTGTTCGGTTTGCCCAACCGAATCTCTGTAACAACTGGGTTTGATTCGCCGGCGACCAAATGACAAGCGAGTCGTCCTCGGTTTTCGAAGTGTCATTGCCACCCTCGGCCGTAGCTGCGCCAGCACCACCGGCAGCTCCACCACCACCGAGGCCATCATCTCCATCACCCCCTGCTGCGGCCTGGGCAGCCCAGTCTGCATCAATCTTCTTGGCCAGTTCTGGCAGCAGCTGGCTGACATAGAGCTTGTAGATTTCGCGATCCCGCTGGGGAGCTTCTTCCACCCGTTGTCCCATTCTCTCCTGCAGCTGCGTCTGCTCATCCGGCGACTGTCCGGGGTAGGGGACGAGGAATTCAATCGGCATTTTTGACGAGAAGCTGTCAATCACTTCGTTGCCCAGGGTTGGCGACCAGATAAACACCTTTTCTTGCCGTGCGTATTGTCGGGCCCAGGCTTCACGTAAGTCGTCCTTGAGATCGTCGATCAGGGCGACCATGCCAGCCTGGCTGAACTCGTTCGGATGCAGCGGGTTGTTGCTGCGGATTGCCTGCAGGCTACTGTAGCTGCCGTTGATCGTGTTCAGGTTGTTTTCGCGTTCCTTGTTCAGCTTGCCGGTGGCCCGGAAAAAAATGAACAGGGACATCACTGTGATCAGTGGGGCGATGATCCAGAAGATGTTCTTCTTGAGGTCCTGCATCGTTTGTGGTCCTGCTTCCTGTTCGTGGGCCGTTGCCCTGATTAAGCCTGCTATTTACATCAGACGCCGGAAAACCGTACCAGGTTCCCGACACTGTTCCTGTTATCCAGCAGCGGCCTCCGCAGCCGCCGGATCGGGCGGAGCGTTAGGGTCCACCGGAGCGTTAGGGTCCACCGGAGCGTTAGGGTCCACCGGAGCATTCGGGTCCACCGGAGCATTCGGGTCCACCGGAGCATTCGGGTCCAGTGGCTGCGAAAAGTCCTTCAAAACAAACGTGATAACACCGGCCTGCTTCATCAGCCGGTACTTCTCGGCCCGTTGCTCAACCGCTTCGGTCGACATCTTCAGTGTGTCGACCACCTGCTGAATGTTCTCCGAGTTGTTCCAGGCCGTTACGAAGTCATTGCGATTGGTAAGGCGATCGGTGACGGTCGTTTCCTTCCAGCTGAATTGCACTGTGAAGTTGTATTTCGTGACCAGGAAAAAGCCGGCCTCAGTAGCGGCGCCACCGGCAGCACCACCAGCTGCAGGATTACCGCCAGCACCTGCTCCACCTCCAGGAACACCGCCAGCACCCGCTCCAGCAGAATCGTCACCAGCCCCAGCTTCACCTCCGTCACCACCGTTGGCCGGCGTCTCCGCATTGGGGTTGGGGATTTGCTCGCTACTCATCGTGCCGTTATCCAGCAGCAGGGCGAAGCCAACACCCAGCTCGTCCATCGTGAACGGACGCAGGTTGCCGTCGGGGTCAGGCAGCATGACCACGCTGTCGGTCAATCGTTGAATCAGTGTTTCCCGTACATGTTGGATGCCGCCAGTACGCTTGTCCTTGTTGAAATAGTGATAGCCGCTCAACTCGATGACCCAGCCCGGCCCGACCGGTCCGCCGGCAATAAAATCGCCGCCTTCTGCTCCCTGTTGACCATTGTCGATCGCGTTTGGATCCTGGTCCTCGAGACCCGGCTGTTCTACTGCCTCATCTGCCTGCCGCTCCTTCAGTGGATCGTGGGTGCTGTTAAATCGCTGCTTCAAGCTCGCAGTGAACCACTCCTCCAGCTTTTCGAAGTACTGAGTTTCGATCGCCTTGACATAGATGTCCGGTCGTTCATCGAAAGGGAACTTCTCCGGATCACGCCAGGTACCAGGCTCGAAATTCGGATCGCGTGGCAAGCTGGCGTTGACCGCGCGGAACAACTCCAGCCACAACAGGCGTCTTTCGTTGTTGCCTACCAGCTCGTCACCGACAGCTGTCAGGTGCTTGAGTTCAGCAAGCTGGCCCTGGTCGTCCGTCAGCAAGTTCGTGCTTTGGGTCCTGGTCGTTTCGGCTTCCGACATCGCTTGCTGCCATTCAGGCCGATGGTCCAGATGGACTTCCTTCCAGGCTCCATAAGCGAAGAAGTAATTGAACGCGCAGGCCAGCATCAAAGTCGCCACGCCTGCCACCACCCATGGTTTCTTGGATTCCACCAGGCGATCAGTAATCACCTCGCGCGGCAGCAGGTTGGTATTCAGCTGGGCTTCGCCGAGGGCCTGTACGCAGAGGCCATAGGCCGGCCCGAAGGAGAAGAAATTGTTACGGAAAGTTGGGTTGTCAGTCACGCTTGAGCCAGACAGGCGTTTGAAGCTGTCGTAGACCTGCAGGTCGTAACCGAGGTTGGATGCCAGGAAGCGACGCAGTCCCGGCAGCTTGATCGTATTACCAAGCAGGATCACTCCCTGGATCTTGGCACGGCGGTCCATCGAGGTGAAGTAATCGATCGAACGCTTGATCTCGGTTACCAGGTCCTGGAAGACCCCACGCATCGCCAGGATGACAGCTTTCTGGTCCTTGATCTCAGCGGCATTTCGCTTTAGGTGCTCCGCCTTGGCAAAGGTCAGCTTCAATTCCCGCGTCATCGCCCGCGTGAAGTGATTACCGCCGAGCGGCAGGCTGCGTGGCCAGGCACGATGCCCGTTGGTGATCACCAGATCGGTGGTCTCGGTACCAATCGAGATCACCACGTAGGAGGGGGGTGGGTCGTCGGAATCGTAATCGAGCGGATCCCTTTCCACGCTGAGATAATCGTAGGAAACCAGGTTGTAGATGCTGAGTGGCGCCAGCTGAACCAGGTCGAGGTCCAGCTCGTGGCCCTCGAAATGTCGCAAGGAACGATCCAGCTGCTCTCGCTTGATAGCGAACAGGCCGACCTCAGCGTCGACCAGCAGTGAGCCTTCCTGCTGGCTTCCGGACATCTTCTGGTAAGTCCAGATCACCTCGTTGAGTTCAAAAGGAATCTGCTGCTGGGCTTCGAATTCAACGATACTTGGCAGCTTCTTGATATCCGACGGCGGTGGCTTGAAGAACTTCGTCAGGCCATCCTGACCCGAGACAGTCACCGCCACGCGGTCCTCCTGGACCTCGTTGCGTTCCAGGAAAGTCTCCAGAGCATCCTTGATCAACTCGTCGCGGTCCGCTTCCGGCTGGCTGAGGATCTTCGGGTACTCAATGTAGTCAAACGAATCGGCTGAGATCTCGCCATCTGGATTGCGTGTGCAACGTAGTGCCTTGAGCGCAAATTGACCGATGTCAATTCCCCAGACTGTCTCTGATTTTGCTTTGCCTTTAGCCATCACGCACTTGCCCTATCAAGGATGAAACACAGACTGTCTGTCACAACCTGTACAGCACTCTCAAATCAACATGACTCCCGTGCCCGGGAAGTATGCAGCCACGTTGCGGCGCGCGAGCTACCGCCGCCGCGTCGTTTCTGTCACGCTAAAAAAGATGTGCCCTGCTTAGTTTTGTGCCGCGACAGTCAGTATGGATGGGATAAAAATGACAGTCCGGGAGGTGATAGAGCAGTATGGCCTGCCTTAACGCCTGTTCCACTAGTGTAATTTAGCCGAGAAAACCGTAAATTGTCAATGTTTGACGGTTAGGATGAGTTACCAGCTCGGATTCCGCTCAACGAACGTAAGTTCCTGCTATTTCATGTGATACGTGCCGGATGAGCCGCCAGCCACTGGCCCCCAAATCAGCTCAATTACTGCCGTCTGGTAGCGGACAACTAGACGGGTGCCGTTGACGACAATTTCCCTTCATACTTTATCGGCTCGCCCGCTGACCGGATCCTAGTCGGACTGACCCTGATGAACTACCAACAACTAGTCATTATCGTGCCCTGTCACAGCCTGGAGGACTTCCCGGTCCATCACCAGGGCGACGATGCTGCTGGTCTGCTGGCCGGCTGGACCGCGCTCTGGCACCCACGTCTGATTGCCTCTGCTCAGTCTCTGCTGGAATGGCAACGGATGGATGATCCGCCCGAGGAGCTGGAGGGGCGGCTGCTGGTAATTCCCTCGGTCAGCGCACAGGATCTGCCGACCGGCTTTATTGATCGTGCCCGCGATTCAGGCGCCACCGTGGTGGCCAACGAGTCGGACCGCTGCGCTTTGATCGAAGCGGCCCTGGCTGGCCTGCCGCCGGCGGCAGCAATCGATCAGGAGCTGGTTGCCGATTTCCTCGCGCTTGGCTATTGCCACCTGCAGATCGAGTTGCTGACCCGGCAAATGCGGTATGCCAGCAACCTCGATGAAATCCACTTTCAGAACCTCGCTGTGGCAGCCGCCAACGCCGCCGTGGAGGGCGAGCTGGATACCGCACGCCAGAAAATCACCGCCTGCTTCGACCTGTTAGGCCAGGAACGCGACCACTACTACGCCGTCGATGCCTACCTGCTGGATGTCACGATGCTGGCTCCCAGTACACTCGGCTCGATGCTCAGCGACCAACTCGCCAGCCAGACTCCGCAGAACCTGCTTGCCAGCAGCCAGCTGATTGAGCAGCTCGCCAGCCAGCATCCCGACAACTTTGCGGCAGTCCGGCAGGGAGTCGACGGTCAACAGCTTGCCCTGATCGGCGGGGCGGTCAGCGAGCGAGCTTGGCCGCTGCTGCCACTCGAACAGCTGCTGGAAGAAATCCAGCAGGGACGTGAAAGCTACCAGCAGCAGCTGGGATACGTACCCAGCGTGTTTGGCCGCTACAGCTACGGCCTGACACCTGTCCTGCCCCAGCTGTTGGTCAAGTCTGGCTACCAAGGTGCCTTCCACGCGACATTCGAGGAAGGCAGTTTTCCCGAAGGGAGCCAGGTCAAGACTCGCTGGGAAGGAGTCGACGCCACCTCGCTGGATGCCATTGCCCGCGTGCCGCTGAATGCCAACCTGCCCGAGACTTTTCTCTCGCTGGCAACCAAGCTGGGCGAATCCATGGATATGGATCATGTCGCCACGCTCTGCCTGGCACACTGGCCGGGGCAGATCAGCCCCTGGTATGGCGACCTGCAGCGTGTTGCTCGGCAGACGGCAGCCCTGGGGCGATTCATGACCGTCGACAAGTATTTCGAGGCGACCGACCTGCCCGGCATCAACGACCGGCTGGATGCAGACCAGTATTCGTCGCCCTACCTCAAACAGGCGATCATCCGGCAGCAACCCGATCCCATCTCACGCTGTGTGAAGTACTGGAGCTGCTTCCATAACCTGCAGCAACTCGAGTCGCTGCGTTTCCTCAGCCGCCTGCTCGGTCAACCAGCCGCCGGGGAATGCTCCCTGCATGAAAAACTGGCCGGCACCCGCCTGTTCGATCCGGTCGGTGCTGACGATCAGAATGGCGAAACAGTAAGTGGGCAGTTGCAGGAACTTGATGAACAGATTCAGCAGGCCAGTCAGCAGGCACTGGAGAGCGTGGCGGCAGGCATTCCACGCAGTGACCTTGCCAGTCGAGCTGGCTACCTGGCCATTAATCCGCACAGCTTTGCTCGCCGCTTCCATTGCCAGGTGAACCAGCTGGACAACCTGCCGGCGATCGAAAAGCCGATCTACGCTGTCAGCCAGCAGCAGCATGACGATACCACCGAACGGCAGGTCGTCTGTGATGTGCCATCGATGGGATTCGCCTGGATCGATGCCGAGCAGGCATCGTCGGCGCCTCGCGAAGATCAGCCGATGGCCGAGGACAACGTGCTCCGCAATGACTTCTTCCAGGTCCTCGTTCATCCCACCAGCGGCGGAATTCAGTCGATCGGTGAATATGGCTCGCGCGGCAACAGGCTTTCCCAGCAACTCTCCTACCGTGAGCCACGACGTCGAAAACCGGGCGCTGCCTGGGAGGACTCGGATGAGCTTGCCAATTACAGTTCGATGCTCGCCGAGAGCGTGGAAATCAGCCAGCTGACCGCCACCGTGGGGGAAATCACCTCACGCGGGAGACTGCAGAATGCAGCGGGTGATGCCGTGGCGGATTTTGAGCAAAAGATGCGAGTCGTGCGGGGAAGTCGCGTGCTGGAACTGGAAATCCACCTCGAGCCGCACGTTGAACTGAAAGGCGATCCCTGGAACTCCTATTTCACCAGCCGCTTTGCCTGGTCTGATGAAAGCGCCCGTATCTTTCGAGATGTCAACCAGACCCGCCAGCCGGCAGTGGCCAAACGACTCGAGGCGCCAGGATATCTCGATATCCAGGAAGATGACTGGCGGACCACAATCCTCACCGCCGGACTGCCGTTTCATCGTCGGATCGGGTTCCGCATGATCGATAGCCTGCTGATCGTGCGCGGTGAAACCTGCCAGGACTTCAAGCTCGGCATCGGTATCGATCTTACCCACTCGTTGCCCCAGGCCTCCAGCTGGCTGACCACGCCGCCGTTGTTGTTCCAGCAGGCTGCCCCGCCGGCAGGTAACTCCACCAGCTGGCTCTTCAACCTCGATGCTCGCAACGTGGTTGCCACATCCTGGCAACCACTGCTTGAAGAGGGAGAGCCTGTCGGGTTTACCGTGCGACTGCTGGAAACCGCCGGACGGGCCGGCAAGGTGAGTGTGGGGGCCTTCAGGAATGTGGCCGCAGCGGATCAAAGAGATTTCAAAGGAGAGTCGCTCGGTCCCTGCCGGATTGAAGAGGGACGGGCCGTGGTGGAAATGGCCGCTGCTGAGTGGCTGGAAGTGGAAATTCGCTGGGATGACTGAGCGTCAGAAGCAGGAGCAGGAGCAGATGGTGGCGCTGTTGGATCGAAGGATAGCCCGACAGGCGCCGCGCAGCTGGACGTCGGCAAGCACACCTGCCAGCGAGACCATGCCTGTCAGCCAGCCATGCCGCCTGCCATAGGAATGCCATGATCGTAACCATCGACGGACCAGCTGGAGCAGGCAAGAGTAGCGTGGCTCGGCAAGTCGCCCAGCAGCTGGGATACCAGTTTCTCGATACCGGCGCGATGTACCGCAGCGTGGCACTGCTGGCAATCGAAAATGGTGTCGACTGGGCCGATGAAGCTGCCCTCGCCAGCCTGGCCCAACAACTGAAGATAGAATTCTGCGACCAGCAGGTGCTGCTGGATGGCAGAGATGTAAGCCAGCAGATACGAGGGACGGACGTGACCCAGAATATTCACCAGGTGGCAGACAAGCTGACGGTCCGCCAGGCCCTGCGGGTGGTCCAGCGGCGACTGGCTGATTCGATCGATGTCGTCACCGAAGGACGCGATCAAGGATCCGAGGTTTTCCCCCAGGCCGAGTGCAAGGTCTTCCTCGATGCATCGGCCCAGGAGCGAGCTCGACGACGCTGCCAACAGCTTGAGGAGCAGGGGCAGGTGGCCAGGTTTGAGGAGATTCTGCAACAACAGCAGGACCGTGACCGGCGGGATGCGAGCCGACCAGTCGGTGCTCTTAAGGCGGCTGCGGATGCCCTGCACCTGCAGACCGATGGCATGTCTGTTGATGAGGTGGTAGACGAACTGGTCACGCTCGTTCGGCAGCGACTGGCGACGCCGGCAGATGACCAGGCGGGAGAGGACAGCGAGCAGTGAAACGAACCTGGATAAAACGACATGGATATCGTTTCCTGCGAGCCGTTTCACGGTTGATCGGGATCGTTCTGTTTCGCTACCGATGTTATGGCCGAGAGAATGTGCCCCTGCAGGGTGGAGCACTGGTCTGCAGTAACCACCAGAGCATGTTTGACCCGTTTGTGGTGGGGATGGTGAGCGAGCGACGGATGAATTACCTGGCACGCAAGTCGCTGTTTCGCTTTTTCTTCATGCGCTGGTTTATCGAGTTCCTCGATGCGATCTCCATCGATCGAGATGGGCTCGGGCTTGGCGGTGTGAAGCAGACCTTGACCCGCATCCGGCGCGGTGAAATTGTGCTGCTCTTTCCCGAAGGGACTCGCACCCGGGATGGCAGCCTGAAAAATCTGAAACCGGGTATCTGTACGCTGATGCGGCGTGGTAAAGTGCCGCTTGTACCGGTCGGCATGGATGGGCCCTTCCATGCCTGGCCCCGCTCAGCAAGATTTCCCAGCCCCGATGTGGTGCGGGTCGTGATCGGGGAGCCGATCCAGCCGAGCCAGATCGCGGAACTTAGCGACGAGCAACTACTCGATCTACTCAGCCAGCGGATGCAAAAGTGTCTGCTGGAAGCGAGGCAGCGAAGACACAGGAGCTTGCGACTCGGACAGGCATAAGCCCTTTGACAGGTTCCTCCCCAAGCGAGTAGATTTCTCCTAGGGACGCGCCAGGACTGGGAACTGGTGTTGTCCAAAGTTCGGATGGATGGCCGAGTGGTCGAAGGCGGCAGTCTTGAAAACTGCTGTACGCGGAAGCGTACCGGGGGTTCGAATCCCTCTCCATCCGCTGATCGCGCGGGGACGGCAGATCGCCTCAGGCGGCCCGCCGATGTGGCTCGATAATCTCCGCAAGAACCGTCTTTTCGACCGTTCCGTCCGCCTTGCAGAATTCCAGCTCGTCCTGTTTGGCAAGCCAGATTGCCTGCAGCTGCCCGTAGCTGTAGCGACGACCACAATAAAAGCCGTCGGCAATCAACAGCGTCTCCTCGATCCTCGCATCCGCAACCGCTCCGTGATCTGCGAACAAACGCTCAATGTGGCTACGTATCGCCTTGCTCAGATTTAACTGCTCCATCACGACCATGCCCGTCCTGGGTGTTTTACCCATCGCTTCAGATATCGCGAACAACCGCCCGGCAAGAGCTCTGCCGACAGTCAGCCGCGGACTTTTCGTTGCATCGACGTGCGCTGGCCATTTCGTCCCCTCAGCGGTCATCTGCCGGCAAGTTCCTCGTAGTTTGCCTCGCCTGCCAGCCTTCCGTTGTTTCCCAGCCCGCGTGCGTTGTGATTCATATCCGCTAAGATAGTAGAGATGGCCCGAGTATCTGCTGCTCCACTGAGCAGCTGCTGGAGTGGCCGCTGCCAACTGCACCCTGACGAGAACACCATGCGATTTATCCTTATCGGCGGCTTCCTCGGTGCCGGCAAGACGACCACCATCGCTCGCCTGGCCAGCCACTACCAACAGCAGGGATTGCGTGTCGGCATCGTCACAAATGACCAGGCGGATGACCTCGTCGACACCCACAACCTGCGGGCACAGGGGTTCTCGGTGGGTGAAGTTGCCGGGGCCTGCTTCTGCTGCCACTTCAACGACCTGACGGAGACCGTGGCGAAACTGGATCAGGATGGACATCCGGACGTGGTGCTGGCCGAGCCGGTAGGAAGCTGCACTGACCTGGCTGCCACCGTCCTGCAACCGCTGTTGCAACTCTACCCAGACCGTTTCCAGGTGGCTCCCTACGGAGTCATCCTCAAGCCCAGCCATGGTCGCAAGATCCTCCGAAATGAGACACAGGGTGGCTTCTCACCCAAGGCCGCTTACATTTTTAGCAAGCAGCTCGAAGAGGCGGATTTTATCCTCATCAATCGCATCGACCAGCTCTCCAGCGAGGAGGTCGACGAACTGCAGCAGTTGCTTGAGGAACATTATCCCGGTGTTCCGGTCCTGCAAATCTCGGCTCGTGATGGTCTCGGCTTTGAGGCCCTGCTGGAATTCCTGCAACGACCCGGCGAGGCAGGTCGCCGCATCCTGGAACTCGATTACGACATCTATGCCGAGGGTGAAGCCGAGCTGGGTTGGCTCAATAGCAGCTTGCAGCTGGAGTCGGACGAGCCGTTTTTGATGGACGACCTGCTGTTGGCTATCATCGTGCAGCTTCGTGGCCAGTTCGCCGAGCTTTCTGCCGAGACGGCGCACCTCAAGGCGATCGGCATCTGGGAGGGTTACCACGGCGTGGCCAACCTGGTCAGCAGCGACTCGCCCGCCGAATTGTCACTGGCCTCGGATTGTCAGACCCACAAGCTCGATTTGATCGTCAACGCTCGAGTGGCGATGGACCCTGTTGAGTTGGAAAAGCAGGTGCGGCAGGCGATCGAGCAGGTGCTTGACCAGTTCCATGCCAGCGCGACGTACGGTGACACCCAGAGTTTCCGTCCCGGCCGCCCGGTGCCAACGCACCGCATGACTGCTCCCTAGCCGGCGGCTCGAGTGATGTAGCAGCAGATGTGGCCGCCTGCCGATCGGTTGTGCTGCGCCAGATATCGGTCGGGTCCTCATCGGCTGTCACTCAACGAACCGGCTATGCGTTCTCAGCCAGCATCTGCAGGAAGGTGCGCATCAATGGCGCGTTATCGTGCCAGGTACGTGCTGTCACGATGTGATCTGAGACAACGGTCGCCTGGTCGACGTACAGCCCGCCACCCTGCTCAGCGTCCCTGGCGCACTTGGCCACCGTCGTCACCTGCCGTCCCTGGATGATGTCGGCAGCGGTCAGGATCTCGATGCCATGGCAGACGCAGGCAATCGGTTTGCCCTGGTCCGAGATGCCACGTACCACGCGACTGAGGTCCTCGTCATATCTCAGATACTCGGGAGCCCGGCCCCCGGAAATGAAAGCGCCGGCATAGTCATCTGCCTTGGCATCGGCAAAGGCCACTGTGGCCTGGATAAAATAGCCGGGGCGTTCCTGGGTGATGTCCCAGGGGATGCTGGAATCCGGCGGTATTTCATGCAGCACGGTGTGATAGAGTCGGGCTTCGGGTCCCGCCACATCGACTTCGAAACCGGCCTCCAGCAGGCGAAAGTAGGGATAGAAGGTGTCGAGTGCCTCGGTGGCATCGCCCAGCGGCATGAAGATTCTGCTCATGGTCTCGTTCAACCTGGAATAATTTGGTCTGGAACTGCGCCGTTCAGCAGCGAACAGCTGTCACAAAAAAACCGCGGGTGCCGGCCAACCAGGTCAGCACCCGCGGTATGTACTTTACAGGGTACAGTCCACGCTCGGCATCATGCTAGATGCCGTAACCGTTCTGGTACTCCTTGCGGACAATGTTGTCGACTTCCGGTGCATTGGTTGCCACCAGCTTCTTGGCATCCCATTCGATTTTCTTGCCGGATGCCCAGACAGCCAGGTTGCCCAGCAGGATCACCTCGGTCAGCGGGCCAGCGTACTTGGCAAAGTTCGACCGCGGAGCCGGTCCACCCTTGATCGCATTGGCGTACTCGGTGAAGTGCCCAGGCGATTCGGTAATCTCCACCGTGGGAGACTTAATCGTCGCTTGCGGAATCCACTCACCCTCCGACAACACGCCGGTGTAATTGGTATCCCAGCCATAATCGCCAGGTGACAGCAGCGTCCCCTGGTCACCGACCATCAGCGAGCCGGTGTTGAGGATATTGCGGTACTTGCCCGGATCGACCTTGGTTCCCTTGCTGTCAGTCAGCAGGTTTGGCGGGGGCAGCAGCTTGGCAGCAGGCTTCTTGCCGCCATCGTACCAGACCAGCTTGACTGGTCCGCGATCCCCCAGGGCCGGGAATTCAAAGGTGATCACCGACCAACCTGGATAGGTCTGCTTATCGTGTCCGTCGGATTCCGCCACCACCGAGGTGGGGTCCTTCAGGTTCAGTGCCATAAAGGGCAGGTTGAGTGTATGGCAGGCCATATCGCCAAGAGCACCGGTACCAAAGTCCCACCAGCCACGCCATTTAAAGGGATGGTAATCGGGAGCATATTCGCGGAATTTTGCCGGCCCGAGGAATTCTGCCCAGTGAATATGATCCGGAGCAGTACCTTCCTTGGGCTTCACATTGCCTTGTGGCCAGACAGGTCGATTGGTCCAGACATGAACTTCACTGACCTTTCCGATCAGGCCTGCTTCGACCAGAGCAGCGGTCTTTCGCAGGTTGCTCGAGGCGGTCCCCTGGTTTCCCATCTGGGAGTGCACGCCATGTTTTTTGGCAAGCTCGCCCAGTACGCGAGCTTCTTCGATGGTGTGCGACAGCGGCTTCTGTGTGAAGCAATGCTTGCCCGCCTTGATCGCCAGCGAACTGGCTGGGGCGTGCGAGTGGTCGGGAGTGCTGACTGTGACGGCGTCAAAGCTGTCAGCAACTTCGTCGAACATCTTGCGATAGTCGTTGAACTTCTTGGCCTTGGGCCACTTGGCAGCCGCCTTGCCGAGGTTGTTGTCATCAATGTCACAGATCGCGACCACGTTGCCGTGACGGGCTGCATCGTTGGAGTCGCTTTGGCCCTTGCCCATCACACCGATGCAGGCAAAGTTGATTTCTTCGAGAGCCGATGTGCTGGGTGCTGCCTGCACGCCACCCGCTACCCAGTAGCCCATGCCGGCAGCTGCAGACGACTGCAGAAAACGTCGGCGATTTTTTCGTGTCGTCATGTCGTTCACTCCCTCAGAGGTGTTTCCCGTCGTGGGTCATGTGATTTACGACGGGTAAAATCGTATCCATATCCTATCCAGATTATCGCACCGGTTTCGGCTGTCAAGCTGAACCTGATGAATCACTCCAGCGCTGCCAGATCCTGCCTGCCTGGCAGCGAGGGGCCGGCACCATGTCGAGTCACACAAATCGAGGCTGCCTTGTTGGCAAAAGCGACCGCTGCATCGATCGAATCACCCTCTGCCAGCCGCACTGCGAGGGCGCCATTGAAGCAATCGCCTGCCGCCGTGCTGTCAATTGCCTGCACCGTCCGGGCAGCAAACAGCTGCTCCGTTTCGCCAACCAGTACCGCCCCCTGGCTGCCCAGCGTGATGATCACCGTGGCCGGTCCGCGTTGCTGAATCTGCCTGCCAGCCTCGATAGCCTGCTGCTGGCTGCCGACCGGCAGGCCACTCAGCTGTTCCGCTTCCAGGGCATTTGGCGTGATCACGTCCAGCTCGCTCAGTAACTCCTGGTCGTCTGTCAGCTGGCTGGCCGGTGCAGGATTGAGGATAGTCAGCAGGCCGTGCTGGCGAGCCAGTTCGAGTCCCCGCGCGACTGTCTCGACCGGCACCTCCAGGCTGGCCAGGAAAATGGTCGCCTGCTGCCAGGCTGAGCTGGGCAGCTGCTCAAGATGGTCGGGCCGGATCAGGGCGTTGGCCCCCGGCGCGACACTGATACAGTTTTCGCCCTTGGCGTCGACCAGGATCGCTGCCACTCCACTGGAGCTGCCGGGGATTTCCAGCACCTGCTCGCTGCAGATGTTCTCAGCGGCCAGATTGTCTCGCAGGCTGCGTGCCAGCGGATCGTCACCAAGTGCCGCCAGCAGCATGACCGGAGATTGGCCCAGGCGGGCAGCGGCCACGGCCTGATTGGCTCCCTTGCCGCCCGCCAGCTGGCGGAATTCCCCGCCCACCACGGTCTCACCGGGCCGCGGGATGCGCTGGCCGTGGACCACCAGGTCCATGTTGATCGAGCCGAGTACGATAATCTCCGGATCCGCCATGCCGATCCCTGTCCGCAGCAGCTTAGCCCCTGCTGCTGTCCTGGCGAACGTCGGTTGGTTTAGCTACCGCAACAGTCGCTTCCAGTTCTGTCGGCGACCGCTCTCTCTGTTCCGTGCCTGATACGACCCACGGGCCGGGTGAATTATCTTCCACCAGTTGAGTCAGTTCATCGGCATCGATCGATTCGATTTCAAACAGCCGCAGGGCGATTGCTTCCAAGGCCTGGTAACGGCTCTGCAGAATGCCGCGGACTGTCTCCAGTGAGTTGTCGATGATCAGCTTGACCTGCTCGTCGATCTGCTGGGACGTTTTCTCGCTGTGCGATGACCGCAACGAATCCTCATCACCGGTCGCCAGGAAAAGGGACTGGGAGGCCTGCCGATAGTTGACTCGGCCCAGCTGGCTCATGCCGTATTCCATCACCATGCTGCGAGCAATTGACGTGGCCCTTTCCAGGTCGTTGCTGGCGCCGGTGGAGATATCGTCAAAGACCAGCTCCTCGGAAACCGTGCCAGCCAGCAAGACGTGAATTCGACATTCCAGTTCGGTCTGTGTCATCAGGTACCGGTCGCCCTCGGGTCGCTGCAGCATGTATCCGAGTGCTGCGAAACCGCGTGGGATGATCGAGACCTTGTGGACCGGATCGGTGTCAGGAAGGCTGAAGGCGACCAGCGCATGGCCGCTTTCGTGGTACGCCACGCGCCGCTTCTCTGACTTGTTCATGACCCGCTGCTTCTTTTGCAGCCCAGCGGTGACTCGCTCTACGCTCTCGTTAAACTCTTCCATGCCGACCGCATCGAGTTCTCGACGGGCAGCCAGCAGGGCAGCTTCGTTGACCAGATTGGCCAGGTCGGCTCCTACGCAACCGGGTGTGATGGAGGCAATCTGGCCGAGATCGACACTTTCATCCAGCTTGACTGTCTTGACATGCACCTTGAGGATCTGCTGCCGCCCCAGCACGTCCGGCCGGTCGACCAGGATCTGCCGGTCAAAGCGGCCCGGTCGGAGCAGGGCCTGGTCGAGTGTCTCGGGGCGATTGGTCGCTGCCACCACGATCACGCCGTTGTTGGAGCTGAAACCATCCAGCTCGACCAGCAGGGCATTCAGTGTCTGCTCGCGTTCGTCATGGTTGTTGACGGCTGAGCCGCTGCGGGTTTTACCGAGCGCGTCGAGTTCATCAATGAAGATAATGCAGGGTGCCTTGCTCTCGGCCTGCTGGAACATGTCCCGCACTCGGGCCGCACCAACTCCGACAAACATCTCCACAAAATCACTGCCCGACATGCTAAAGAAAGGCACATCCGCCTCGCCGGCAATTGCCTTGGCGAGCAGCGTCTTGCCGGTTCCTGGGGGACCAACCAGCAAAACTCCTTTGGGAATCCTGCCTCCCAGTCGCTGGTAACGTTCGGGAGATTTGAGGAAATCGACTACCTCGCGAATCTCCTCCACCGCTTCTTCGATCCCAGCCACATCGCCAAAAGTTGTTTCCAGGTCCTGCTGGGCCAGTAAACGCCCCCGGCTGCGACCGAATTGCATTGCCGAGCCGGTACCCATCCGCTTCAGCGCGAGGACCAGCATCAACAGCACCGCTCCCATGATCAAGAGGAATGGCCAGATGCGGGCCAGGCCAGATTCATTGGCCCCCTCGTACTTGATGTTGTGCTGGTCAAGCAAGGCGGTCAGCTTGTTCTTGGATTCTTCGCTGTTGACGCGATTCACCCGCAATTGCACCTCGCTCGACTCGTCTTGCTGCTCTGGACCGGACATTACCTGCCGATCGGCGACCGCCCAGACAACTTTTTCACCCAGCTGGACGTCACGTAGACGACTGTAGCGAATCGTCTCCAGCTGATTCTCGGTCCCCTCGGCAACCTCGAGTCCGACCGCTTTGTCCGCCAGGGAACCGTCATAGGTTGTCCGGCTGCTGCCCACGACCAGCTGTTTCAGCTGGGGATAATCGAGTTCGTAGACGTTGGCCCAGCTGTACCAGTAGATACCAAGCAACAGTACGATGCCGCCCAGCAGAAAATACCGTAAGTTGGATGGACTGGAAGAGTTGCCATTGCCCCCCGGTGAATTGCGGTCTTCTGTCACCTGTCAGCTCCCCTCTGCCTTACTTTCCATGCGGCGAAGTGATCGCGCCACCGTCCAGTCTAGGGCCTGTCGGCGCGGATAGCGAGCAGGGACGTGGGTACATCAAGGGCTCAGCGACCGCTAAACTATAGGTCGCTGCCGGTACGATCCCTATCACCGTTAACTTGCCTTCCCTGCTCGTATGAACAACTCGGCTCACCAGGTCGTCGTGCTTGGCTCCACTGGGAGCATCGGTGTCAATGCGCTGGAAGTGATCGCTGCCTCCGCCGGGCGTCTGCAGCTGGTGGGCCTGAGCGGCCACTCGCGACTGGACCTGCTGATTGAGCAGGCCCAGCAGCATCGACCGCGCTGGATTGCTGCCAGCGATCCGGATTTGGCGTCACAGCAGGATTGGAAACAGCTGCCTGGGGAGTGCCAGCTGCTGACTGGCCAGGAGGGGATTCAGCAGATGGCCAGCGACCCGGAGGTGGAGACCGTGCTGGTGGCAATTGTCGGCAGCGCAGGCCTGATGGGAACCTGGTCGGCTCTGGAGTCAGGCAAGCGAGTGGCACTGGCCAACAAGGAATCGCTGGTTATGGCAGGTGGACCGGTGACGGAGCTGGCGGCCCGCCAGGGTGGCAGTATCGTGCCGGTCGATAGCGAACATAGTGCCATTTTCCAGGCTCTCGAAGGTCAGCAGCGGAGCGAACTGCAGCGCATCATCCTGACAGCCAGCGGAGGTCCTTTTCGTGAATGGACCGCGGAACAGCTCGAACAGGTCAGCGTCGAAGATGCCCTGGCACATCCGACGTGGCAGATGGGACCCAAGATTACAGTCGATTCGGCAACCATGATGAACAAGGCCTTCGAGATCATCGAGGCCCGCTGGCTGTTCGATATCCCCGAGGATCAGATCGATGTGCTGATTCATCCCCAGTCCCTCGTCCACTCGATGGTCGAATTCCAGGATGGCAGCCTGCTGGCTCAACTCAGTCCTCCGGACATGAAGTTGCCCATTCAGTATGCACTCAGCTATCCTCATCGCTGGGACGGACCGGCCGAGCGGATGGACCTTTCCAGGGCCTGGCAGCTGGAATTCAGCCCGCCCGATCCGGAGCGGTTTCCGGCCCTCGAACTGGGCCGCGAAGTAGCACGCAGCGGTGGCACCAGCGGTGCCGTGCTGAATGCAGCCAACGAGTCTGTGGTTGCCGAGTTTCTAGGCGGGCGGCTAAGATTCAACGAGATCGTGCCAGCCTGCCGCGCCGTGCTGGAGCACCATGATTTTGAGTCGCACCCCAGTTTGGAACGACTCGTGGAACTTGATCGCTGGGCGCGTGAGGAGATCACGAAGTGGAACTGTCGTTGATTGCAGCTTCGTCAGCCGTCTGGCTGACAACCACGATTGCCATCATCAAGGCCATGTTGGGGCTGGGCTTCGTGATCTTTGTACACGAACTTGGTCACTTCCTCGTCGCCAAGGCATGTGGCGTGAAGTGTGAGAAGTTCTATGTCGGCTTTGATGTGCCGATCAAAATAGGCCCGCTGCGATTGCCCGCTGCCATCTACAAGGTCCAGTGGGGTGAGACCGAGTACGGGATTGGAATCATTCCACTCGGCGGCTATGTAAAGATGCTGGGCCAGGACGACAACCCGCTGAATGCAGAACAGGAAGCCGAGCGGACCCGGCTGCCAGCCGAACAGCAGGATCAGTCGGCCACGGACGAGACCGAGCAGCCAGCGGCAGCGGAAGCAGCGGAGATGCCGGCGGTGGCTGCTGAGCAGCCCGAGCCAGAGCAGTCTGACGTGGGGCGGCAGGTCGATCCACGCAGCTTCGTGGCCAAGAGTGTGCCCCAGCGGATGGCCATCATCTCGGCCGGCGTGATCATGAACCTGATTTTCGCCGTAATTTTTGCCACCGTCGCCTACAAGATGGGCGTCCAGATTATGCCCTGCGTGATCGCTGGCACTTCACCTGGCGATCCGGCCTGGGAGCAGAACTTTCCCTCCGGCTCCAAGATCGTGCAGATTGGACGCGACGGTGAACCGGACCAGAACCTCCGCTTCACCTGGGAATTGCGTTACAAGGTTGCAGAAAGTGGCATCGGCTCAACCATCCATCCGCTGGACCTGCTGTTGCAGTATCCGGACGAATCTTTGCACTGGCATACCATCTCGGCCTCGCCTCGACTCAAGGACCGGCTGAATGTCGTCTCCCTGGGAGTTCGGCCGCCGATGGCGTCGCAGCTTTCCAACCAGCTTGCCGTGCATCGCGGCACAGCAGCGGCCAGGTCCCAGCCAGCACTGGCTGGCGGCGACGTGATCACCGCTGTCAACGATATTCCGCTCGCACAAGCAGACGGTTCCGAGTCCTTCCTGGGACATGAACTGCTGGCAGCCCTGGCAACCAGGCTGGACCAGCCAGTGGTGATGACGGTTCAGCGAGCGGCAACTGGCACAGTCCAGCAGATCACTGTTCCGCCAGCTCCGCTGATGCAACTTGGGCTGGAAATGGAGATCGGACCTATCGTCTCAATCCGCAAGGACTCGCTCGCCGCCAGGGCAGGGTTCCAGGTTGGGGACAAGCTGGTGTCCTTGGAGGGAGCACCGATTGGCGATCCAGTCACGCTACCACAACGACTTCGTGCACTGGCTGGCAGCGCGCTGGAATTCGAGGTGCAACGATCTACTGATGAGCTGGTCACGCTGACGACCGATCCGCTACCGCTCGAAGTACAGGTGCCCTACATGGGGCCCTTGCCAGTTGCCTCGATCGAGTCGCTGGGGATAGCCTACGACGTGAGCTCCACGGTGGCTGCTATTGAGCCAGGCAGCTCGGCGGCCGAAGCAGGCCTGCCGGTCGGTAGCACGATCCTGGAGGTGCAATTCAAAGTCCAGGGGAAGGAAAACCAGGATTATGCCGAGGCGGTCTTTTCCAGTTCCTACCAGCAGCCAGTCCAGTTGAATGAACAGGGCAGTAACTGGCTCGGCGTCCACAGGAAGCTCCAGCGGCTGTTGCCCAATACCGAGGTGCTGCTGACCTACAGCAAGCTTGGCACAACCGGTTCCATCACGCTGGCAACGCGCCCGGCGGACGATCTTTACTTCAGCGACCGTGGACTGGTGCTGGTTGGCCTCTCCGGTATTCACATGGCTGGCTCGCTCGGCGAGGCCATCTCGCTGGGCTTCCGGGAGACAGCCGAGAAGCTGACCGAGGTGGCTCGCGTGCTCAAGATGTTGGTCACCCGCGATGTCTCGATGGACAAGCTGGGTGGGCCCATCACGATCGTGCGTGTGATGGGAGCGGAAGCATCGATCGGATTTCCTCGGCTGCTGCTGTTTCTCACTTTCCTGAGTGCCAACCTGGCAATCCTCAACTTCCTTCCGATTCCAGCACTCGACGGTGGCCACATGGTGTTCCTGATCATCGAGGCAATCACCGGTAAGCCGGTCGACGAGCGAGTGCAGGGAGTGCTGACGCTGATCGGCGTCCTGCTGCTGTTGCTGTTAATGGGCTATGTGATCTTCAACGACATCCTGCGGATCTAGCCGGGCTGCTGGCTGCTCTTGTCGATTTCGCCGCCGATCGGGTACATTCGCCCCATCGCAGCAGCAGATGCCACCAGCTGGGGAAAGGATTCCAGCGTGACCAGCTTGACCCTCGCAGAGATTGCCGCCCAGCTGGGTGGCGCGCTGAACGGTGATTCGACGATCCGTGTCAGCGGAGCGAATATCATCCGCGACGCCGGCCCCGGCGACCTGACGTTTGCCCTGGGGCCGAAACATCTCGAACAGCTTGCTGCCAGCCAGGCAGCGGCAGCCATTGTCCCGCGGGGTCTGTACACCGGGAGCCTGCCGGTGATCGAAGTTGATGAACCGGAAGCGGCATTTATCCAGATCGTCAGGCAGTTTCGACCAGTGGATCAGGTCCCCAGCAGGGAGATCAGTCCGGCGGCAGAGGTGCACCCCACCGCCAGCATCGCGGACGGTGTCACGATCGCTGCCGGTGTCATGATCGCTGCCGATGTCCGGATTGGAGCAGGCAGCCAGTTGCATAGCGGCGTTCAGGTCATGACCGGGGTTACGATCGGGGCGAATTGCCTGATCTTTCCGCTGGTGACGCTCTACCAACATACCGTGATTGGAGATCGCGTTGTGCTGCATGCCGGCGCCACGCTGGGAGCCTATGGTTTCGGTTACAAGGCTGGCCAGCAGGGGCTGGAATTATGCCAGCAACTTGGCAATGTCGTGATCGAAGATGATGTTGAAATAGGATCCTGCTCGACAATTGACCGCGGTACTTACGGCGCCACCAGGATTGGTGCCGGCACCAAGATCGATAATCAGGTCCAGGTCGGTCACAACTGCCTAATCGGAAAACACAATCTGCTGTGTGCCCAGGTGGGGATCGCAGGCAGCACCAGCACGGGTGACTTTGTCGTCATGGCTGGCCAGGTGGGAATCAAGGACCACGTGCATATTGGCGAGCACGTGCAGATTGGTGCACAGGCAGGCATCATGGAAGACCTGGCTGCCAATGCCAGTTATGTCGGCAGCCCAGCCATGCCGGAACGTCAACAGATGAAGATTTTTGCCGTGATGCGACAGCTGCCTGAGATGCGAAAGCAGATGCGGGTATTGCAGCGGGAACTGGATGAACTTCGAGATGGGCTGGCAGGCGATGATCAGGCCGCCCAGGATGCCGCCTGATGAGCTTGCCGCAACTCTCAACGGATCGTACAGCTCGCGTCGGCCTACTGGCTGGCTGGGGTGACTACCCGCGACTGGTGGCCGCCGCCTTGCAGGCTGAGGGTGCCGAGGTGTTCGCCATCGGAGTGCGAGGACACGTCTCAGCAGGCTTGCAGGACCATTGCCACTCGTATCGTGAAATCGGTATCGCCCGGCTGGGCGCGGCAATTCGGTTCTGGCGCCGTCATGGCGTAAGCAGCGCCATCATGGCAGGTAAGATTCACAAGCTGGCACTCTTTCGCCGTGGCTCCTGGCTGCAACACCTGCCAGATTGGGAAACGCTGCGGACATTTGCCCCACACTGGATCACCCGTACAGAGGATCGTCGCGATGACACGCTCGTGCATGCCTTGATCGGCAGCTTCGAGCGGCACGGAATCCACTTCCGCCCGGCTACCGATTTCCTGCCCGAGCTGCTGGTGACCGCGGGTCCGATCGTGGGACGGCTCTCCGCCGCCCAGAAACAGGATGTCGATTTTGCTTGGCAACACGCCAAGCAACTCGGCGCCCTCGACGTCGGCCAGACGGTGGTGGTCAAGGGACGTGCCGTGCTGGCACTCGAGGCAATCGAGGGGACCGACCAGTGCATCAAGCGGGCGGGCGAGTTGTGTCCGCAGGGTGGCTTTACAGTGGTCAAGGTGGCCAAACCGCAGCAGGATATGCGCTTCGATGTTCCCACCATCGGCCTCGGGACTATGCAGACGATTGCCGATGCCGGTGGTGCTGTGCTGGCTGTCGAAGCTGGCCGCACGATAGTTATTGACCAGCCGGCGCTGGAGAAATTCGGCCGCCGTCACAAGGTCAAGGTGTTCGGCCATCTCGATGCCGACCAGAAAGCCCAGCCCCGCGCCGCCTGACTGCTACCCCTTGCTGATCGCTTGTGGCTATGATGGCAGCTTGGCTGGGAATCTCCGGCTGCACCACCAGGAATCAGGGAGAGCGATATGGCGCTGCGAAACTGGCTGCTCCGATCGATATGCTTGACACTCGGCATCCTGCTGATCAGCGATTCGCTGGTTGGCGATGATTGGCCCCAGTGGCGCGGACCCCAGCGTGATGGCGTCTGGCGGGAGACGGGCATTATCGACAAGTTTGCCAGCGAGCAGATTCCGCTGGCCTGGAAAGTCAAGGTTGGTCCGGGCTACAGCGGGCCAACTGTCGCTGATGGACGGGTCTTCCTGACAGACCGACTGGTGGAGCCTGAGCAGGTCGAACGGATCCACTGCTTTGATGAAAAGACGGGTCTGCCAGTCTGGCAGATAAGTTACTCCGCCGAATACTCGATTGGTTACAAGGCAGGTCCGCGGGCCGCTGTTACCGTGCATCAGGGACGGGCTCTGGCGCTGGGGGCGATGGGACATCTGCACTGCCTGGACGCTGCCACTGGTACAATTCACTGGGTCAAGGACCTCAACCAGGACTACCAGATCGTGATGCCGATTTGGGGCATTGCCGCAGCACCGCTGGTCGTTGGAGATACTGTCATTCTGCATATCGGGGGCAAGGACGCCTGTATTGTGGCACTCGACCTCGAGAGTGGTGAGCAGCGCTGGACGGCGCTGAATGATCGAGCCAGTTATTCCTCGCCGGTGATGGTTCAGCAGGCTGGCAAACCGGTCGTCATCTGTTGGACAGGTGACAGCGTCTCCGGATTGGCCCCCGACACCGGCAAGGTCCACTGGCGACACCCCTTTCCTCCCTCGCGCATGCCGATCGGAATTGCCACGCCTGTGGTGCATGGCCCGGATGTCTTCCTGACGTCATTTTATGACGGCTCGATGATGCTGCGGCTGGACCAGAAGAAGCTGGCAGTCAGCCAGCTGTGGCGAAAAGTGGGCGGCGACGAACGCAATACGATCGGGCTGCACTCGATCATAAGTACGCCAATTCGGCTCGAGGGCCACCTCTACGGTGTCGACAGCTATGGTGAGCTGCGCTGCCTCGATGCGGCCACCGGAGCACGTATCTGGGAAGACCTGACAGCCACCCCCAAGGCTCGTTGGAGTACGATTCACTTTGTCCAGAACAAGGATCGTGTCTGGATGTTCAATGAACGAGGCGAGTTGATCATCGCACGGCTCTCTCCCCAGGGCTTTGAGGAAATCAGCCGGGCCAAATTGATTGAACCGACCCTCGATCAGCTGAATCGCCGCAATGGCGTCTGCTGGGCCCACCCCGCTTTTGCCAACCGACATGTCCTGATTCGTAATGACAATGAACTGGTTTCCGCGTCGCTGGCAAAGAAGTAAAAGCACGCAGCTGGTGCGATTGTTTAAAACCCTGCCAACTATCTGATCCCCTTTGCATTGGCAGGGGTGATCGCCTAGAATGCGAGGTTTCCATAACCAACCAGTTGGTATTAACGAGCGAGTAACCACGTGGTCAAGGTAATTGTCAGGGATCGTGAGACGATCCAGGAAGCGGTGCGACGTTTCGGAAAGCTGCTGATGCGTAGCGGCCTGAAGAAAGAAATGCGACGTCGTAAGTACTATGAGAAGCCCAGCGACATTCGCCGCCGCGCTCGCCTGCGTGCCCAGCGCCGGGCACTCAAGAACCGACTCGGCTAGTTGCCGAGCAAATCACAGCTGAGACTTACCCCGGCGGACGATCTGCCGGGGTCTTTTCATGCGCCTGGGCCAGTTGGCTGACAAGCAGCACCAGGCCCGCACTGACGACGACGGTTGCCAGGATCTGTAATTCGCTGCCGCCCAGACTGGCTGGCCAGTAGAGCTCGTGGGTCGTCAGGCCGCTGCTGGCCTGTGGGTCAGCCTCGAGTAGTACCCGGCGGAATGGCCAGAGTGCCCGCAACGAACCGATCATGGCACCGCACAGGACCGCCATTGTGATCGCCCGGTAGCGAACCAGCAGCTGTTTCAGGAGTCGGCTGAAGAGCAGCAGTCCGAGCAGGCAGCCACTGGCAAAGATCAGCACGGTCAGGATGTTCTCCAGTAGCTGCTCGCCCTTCAACAGCGCAGACGGTATGCCTATCAGCTTGTAATAGACTCCCATGATCGTCAGGATCATGGCGCCACTCAGGCCCGGCAGGATCATGGCGGAAATGCCTACCATGCCGCAGAGGAACAACCAGCCATTAGATGGTGACAGATCGCTTGTCGGCTGTTGTGTAATCAGCCAGGCGAGTGCCGCGGCCAGCAGGCCGCCAGCCAGCATGCGAGCCAGCTGCGATTTGTTGCAGGCCCGTAACGTCCGTACCACAATCCAGCTGCAGGCCAGCAACATGCCGAGCAGGCTGGCCAGTGCGTAGGGTTGTGTCGACTCGTCGGACAGCAGCTGGTGAACCAGCGTGGTGGTGGCCAGCAATCCCGTCAGCACTCCGACCAGCAGCGTGGCAATGAAGCTCAGATCGGCGTACTCGTCAGCCTGCTGCCACTGACGCTGCCAGAGAAGTTTCAGCAATCGTCGGTTGAACTGGCTGATGGCAGTCACCAGCCGCTGGTAGATGCCAGTTACCAACGCCACCGTTCCTCCCGAAACGCCTGGCACGCTGTCGGCGCAGCCCATCAGGACGCCGCGCAGGAGTACAGCCAGGGGGTGCATCCGGGGTGCTGAGCCGTGGGTGCCTGGCTGGGAACTGTCGAGACGGTTGTGAGTCGGTTCAGGTGACATGATCGGCGACGTTAAATTGAATGGGATTGTGATGCGATGTAACCTATATCGCGTTATCACTGAAAAGGATCGCAGGAAAAACTTGTCGGCATTTCCTGGGGTCCCTTTGACGTTTCTGATTCTCTCGATAGAATCTCTGAGTTGGACGAAACACGAGGGTAACTTCGTCGGTCCAGCTCACATCTAACTTATCCTGTCGTTTTTTCTGAATGCCCTTTGTCGGCAGTGAATTCCTCCCTCTTTCTGGGGGCAGGGTTTGTTGTTGCAGGGTCACGTGGTCGATCCATGATTGTCCAACGCCGCGGCACCGGTCTGGTTGTCCATGCGCCAGCGAAGCTGAACCTGTTCCTCGATGTGCTGGGCCGCCGTAGTGACGGTTTTCACGAATTGGAGACAGTCATCACAGCCATTCGGCTATACGATCGATTGGAATTGAGGTCGGCTCCGGCAGGAGATTTCCAGCTGGTTGCGGAGACCAGCAGGGTGCTGGCACGCGGCAGTCATAATCAACTGCCCGATCCGTCACAAAACACCGTCGTCCGTGCGCTCCAGCAACTGGCAGAAGCTGCTGGAGTCGACGCCGGCATGCATGTCCATCTGCTCAAGCGAATTCCGTCACAAGCTGGCCTCGGCGGCGCGTCCAGTGATGCTGCAGCAGCCCTGTTGGCCGCCAACCTGCTCTGGCAACTGAACTGGTCTCCCCAGCAGCTTGCCGATGTTGGGGCGCGTGTTGGCAGCGATGTGCCCTTCTTTTTCTTCGGCCCCAACGCGGTTTGCCGTGGACGAGGAGAAATTGTTGAGCCAGTCCGGGCCGCATCACCACTCCAGATGGTACTGGTCCATCCCCCTGCCGGACTCTCCACGGCCGATGTGTTTCGGCAATGTCAGCCCGGCCGCCGCACCGATCCGGCCGCGCTGCTTGCTGCACTCGAGCAGGGGGACCATGCCGGCCTGGCCCGGCAGATGCACAACGGACTGGAGCAGGCTGCCGCCGAGCTGCAGCCCTGGGTCAGTCAGCTGCGGAAGTTGTTTGCCGAGGCAGGCTGCAGCGCTTACCAGATGACCGGAAGTGGATCAAGTTTCTTTGGCCTCTGCCATCATGCGTTGCATGCGCGACGGGTGGCGGGTCGGTTGCGTAACCGGCAGGCAGGGTATGTTCAATGCGTTAGCACGACGGGTCGCTGGCAGCTACCCAGTCCGTCGATCAATTAGGTAGCGGGAGGGTATGAAGAGATGGAAGTCACCGAAATACGCATCAAGTTGATGGGGGACTCGGATGACCGCTTGCAGGCCTTTTGCTCTATCACCTTTGACGACTGTTTTGTGGTCCGTGACCTGAAGATTATTGAGGGAAGTAACGGTCCCTTTGTGGCAATGCCGAGTCGAAAACTGACGACGCATTGTCGCAGTTGTAGATATAAGAACCATCTGCGAGCGCAGTTCTGTAACCAGTGCGGCAAGCGGATTTCCTCGCACGACGTCGGTCAGGAGGACGACGGCCGCTCCAAGCTGTATGCAGATATAGCCCATCCAATTAATACCGGTTGTCGCGAGATGATTCAGCAACTGGTGATTGATGAGTATCAGCGAGAAGTTGATATGTCCGATGATCCCGGCTATGCCAATCGTTACGATGACGATTACCCGCTCGGTGCCCGTGACGAAGTCGACGAGGAGCCGGTCGAGGAGCCGGTCGAGGAGCCGGTCGAGGAGCATGACGATCGGCAGGATGCTGCTGATGCCAGGCTTGAGGACCACGTCGACGCGGCCGAGACTAGCCAGCCGGAATCAGCTGAGTTCGATCATCAACCGGCTGAGGAGGCCCCGCCCGAGACGGGAAATGGTGACGAAGAGGATAACTCAGAGGCAGGCTTTGGATCCGATATCTTCTAAGCTGGAACTGGTGCATGCGAGCGGACGGCGCTCAAATATCCTGTATGCCACGTACCAGCGGCAGCAGCGGCTGAAGGTTGAGGATCACGATGGTCGCCGTCACGATCAGCACGCTGCCAAAGAGGAACATCCTTAGAGGACTGCCGGTCTTGTAGCTGCGAGTGACCGCATAGTAGGGGGCATAGCCAATTGTCAGGCAGAGTCCTCCCTGGCTGATATCTTCCTGGAATGCGATGTAGGTGATCTGACCGAGTGATACGATCACGATCGATGTGGAGAGGACCAGCATCGTCCACATGCCGATCCGAAGTCCCTTGAGGAATCCGTATTTGAGTTCTCCCATCCTTGCTCCGACCTGCTCCGCATCAAGCTTGGCCTGGATGGCGGCGCCGGAGGCATGTTGCAGGGCCGTGTTCGCGATCCAGAACGATCCCTTTTTGCCGGTGACAATGAAGCTGTAGCTTCCATTGGAGTCGGTCTTACGTCCCATTGTGTTCGAGGTTACCTGCTGTCCCTTGTCCTCCTCCGAGTAGGGGGGCGGATTGCCATAGCCAGCGGTGGCTGTGGAAATCACGTAAATATCGTCGGCGCTCTCTTCAACCAGGTCGTAGTCGATGTCCATCATCTGCATCCGACTGGATTTCAGGTCATCGTTCGTCATCATCATAACGGCGGCCGTAATGCAGACGCTGACTATCAAGTCCAGGATAGCCAGATAGATCCACCAGGCGATCGGATCGTGCGACTTTTTGGCCTCTTCACGATCCTTTTCTAGTTCAACCAGGGCCCGGTCCAGCCGTACATCGCCGAGCGAAACGTCTGTGTAGGAGGCATCCTCCCCAGGACGCTTCTTCTTCTTCTTCACGATCACCGATTCGCCAGATTGGAGATTGGTTCCACAGTTGACGCAGAGTACCGCCTGGGGCTCGAGCGGTGTGAAACATTTCGGACACTTGCCCGCACCGGAGGTGGTGAGCGAAACACCGACTTCATCCAACAGGTCATTCATGCTGCTGTTGGCCTGGGTACCAGGAATCACTATCTCGTTCTGGCACGTCGGACAATGGGCCATCTTGCCAGCCAGGTGATCCGGGGCTTCGAAGGTTCGGCTACAGGGGCATTCGACAGTAATCGGCATCTGCCAGGATTCCTTGATCTTGAAATAGCAGCGACTATCGGCACGGTCAGACCGGCGCTGAGTTCATTGTGTCGATTTGCCGGACGAAGCACAACGGACTGCCAGTTGCGATCCGGTGTGGCTGTTTTCGGCCGCCGTGGCGCGGTCAGATCGCCGGCAGCGACGTCTTGATCAGAACTTGACCGATGATCTTCTGCCTTCACTTCTGTCAAAATGGCAGGGCTGCTCCGCTGCCGTGACCTGAAATCAAAGCTGGCGGATTGCCGGTGGGGGGCTGGAAATCGTTCGCTGGTGCCCTAAACTTAGTGGTTTCCCCAGTTTCTGCCTGCTGACCAGGGAAACAAACGCCAATTGGCGCGCAACTTGCCTCTACAAGGTGAAAAGCGGTTAGCCGAGCTGCAATATTGACAGCCCGCCGTGCCACCCCTACCGGTTGGCTGGCTTTGGGCGATACTGAGTAGTTCCTAAGTTGGGATGAATGATCAGGCAGCTGGTCGAGCAGAAAACAAAGTACGAGAGGATTCAATTACGATGTCGACAGCGACGAAGAAACAGAGCCGAGTCAAGCTGCAACCATTGGGAGACCGGGTTGTGGTGCGACGCGAGGATGCTGAAGCGGTAACGGCAGGTGGGATCGTGCTTCCTGACAGTGCTCAGGATCGGCCGGCCCGTGGCACGATTGTCAGCGTGGGCGACGGAATCCTGATGCCCTCGGGCGAGCGTCTTCCCCTGCAAGTCAAGCCTGGTGACAACGTGATCTTCAGCAGCTTTGCTGGTGAAGCAATCGAGGTCGACGAGGACGAAGTGCTGTTGATGCGTGAATCCGACATCCTGGCCGTGATCGAGTCCTAATGCTCGATTGGGCCATACCAATCTACTAGACAATATGAAACCCTGCTTGCTCGCTGAAAGCGCAGCAACGACAGAAACAGAACCCCTAAGGGAGATTACGAGTCATGCCGAAAATCATTGCCTTTGAACAGGAAGCCCGAGAAGCCATTCGCCGCGGTGTGTCCAAGCTCGCCAGAGCAGTCAAGGTCACGCTCGGTCCCAAGGGCCGCAATGTCATCCTGCAAAAGAGCTTTGGTTCCCCTACGGTGACCAAGGACGGCGTTTCGGTCGCCAAGGAAATCGACCTCGAGGACGTCTACGAGAACATGGGTGCTCGCATGGTGCGGGAAGTTGCCAGCAAGACCAGTGATGTTGCCGGTGACGGTACCACCACAGCCATCGTATTGGCCGAGGCAATCTTCAACGAGGGCCTCAAGGCAGTTGTGGCGGGAATTAACCCTGTACAGATGAAGTCTGGCATTGAGCGAGCTGTTGAGGATATCACTGCCAAGCTCCAGAAAATGTCGATCAAGGTCAGTGATCGCAAGGCGATGGCCAATGTGGCCGCGATCGCCGCCAACAACGATGAAGAGATCGGTTCCTTGCTGGCCGACGCAATGTCGCAAGTTGGTAAGGACGGCGTGATCACGGTCGATGAAGGCAAAAGCCTGAAGACCGAAGTGGAGTGGGTTGAGGGTATGCGATTTGATCGCGGCTACCTCTCTCCTTACTTTGTGACCGATCCGAATACCATGGAAGCGGTCATGGAAGATGCCTACGTGCTGGTCTACGAAAAGAAGATCACCAACATCAAGGACCTCGTGCCGATACTGGAAAAGGTTGCCCAGCAGAGCAAGCCACTGCTGATTGTTGCCGAGGACGTGGAAGGGGAAGCACTCGCCACGCTCGTTATCAATCGTCTGCGAGGATCGTTCCAGTGCGTTGCAGTCAAGGCTCCCGGTTACGGCGATCGCCGTAAGGCAATGCTGGAAGATATTTCCATCCTCACCGGTGGCACGGCAGTCTTCGAAGCACTCGGTATCAGCCTCGAATCACTCACTCTGGCTGACCTGGGACGAGCCAAGACCGTGATTGTCGATAAGGACAACACGACCCTCATCGAAGGTGCTGGTAAAAGCTCCGATATCAAGGCACGCATCGACTTGCTGCGTCGGGAAATCGAGAATTCGACCAGTGATTACGATCGTGAAAAGCTTGAAGAGCGACTGGCCAAGCTGGCTGGTGGCGTTGCCAAGGTCAATGTCGGTGCTGCCACCGAAAGCGAAATGAAGGAAAGGAAGGCCCGCGTCGAGGACGCCCTGCACGCAACCCGTGCGGCGGTCAGCGAAGGGATCCTTCCTGGCGGTGGTGTGGCACTGTTGCGAGCAGCTTGTGCGGCCACGCCGTCCGATGATCTGACTGCAGATGAGAAGATCGGTTATCAAATCGTCACTCGCTCCTCACGAGCTCCACTCAGTTTCATCGCAGCGAACGCCGGCCAGGATGGTGGCATTGTCTGTGAGAAAGTGCTCTCATCGAGCGGTAATTCGGGCTACAACGCTCTGACCGATACCTATGAAGACCTGGTCAAGGCGGGCGTGATTGATCCTACCAAGGTCGCGCGTACAGCGCTGGCGAACGCCGCCAGCGTGGCTGTGCTGTTGCTGACCAGCGACGCACTCGTTGCCGAGAAGCCCAAGGATGGCGGTGGCGGCGGCGATCACGACTTGTACTAGTCGCCAAGCTAACCCGCCTTGTGACAACCCGATGGTTGTTCGCCGCAGGCGCTCTCGGCGTCTCTGCGGTTAGCTTTGGTTGGATTCAGCGAGTGCCAGTCTCTGCGCTCTCACCGTCTCTGCGGTTAGCTTTGGTTGGATTCAGCGAGTGCCAGCCTCTGCGCTCTCACCGTCTCTGCGGTTAGCTTTGGTTGGATTCAGCGAGTGCCAGCCTCTGCGCTCTCACCGTCTCTGCGGTTAGCCTTGGTTGGATTCAGCGAGTGCCCGCCTCTGCGCTCTCACCGTCTCT
>CAUZOB010000022.1:0-35074 GCA_963581185.1 Planctomycetota bacterium
GTTTCAGCTGGTTCGGCAGCTTCTTCAGTTTCAGCTGGTTCGGCAGCTTCTTCAGTCTCAGCTGGTTCGGCAGCTTCTTCAGTTTCAGCTGGTTCGGCAGCTTCTTCAGTTTCAGCTGGTTCGGCAGCTTCTTCAGTCTCAGCCGGCTCGGCAGCTTCTTCAGTCTCAGCTGGTTCGGCAGCTTCTTCAGTCTCAGTTTCAGCTGGTTCGGCGTCCGCCACTTCTGCAGGCTCAGCAGCTTCGGTTACCTGAGCGGGTTGAGCCACGGGTTCCTCCTGCAGCTCGATTTTTCCACCGATATCATGAGCGACGGCGAAGCTGTCCTCGTCGACGTCTTCTTCCAGCGGCACGTCGGTGAATTCGGCTTTGTCCATGATCAGGGCGATCGCCTTGCGTTCCACGATCTGGTTGCGAACCGCGTCCATGTCCCCCTGCTTATCGAGTCGCGCCCGAATTCGGCGAGCGGGAACGTTTTGCTGGCGGGCGAGCAATTCGATATGCATATCGAGTTCAGCGTGGCTGGCTTCCAGTTCATGTTCCTCAGCGATGCGTTCCAGGATGAAATGTTCTTTGAGGGCCTTCTCGGTACTTCCCATCAAGTCATGTTGCAGTCGATTCATATGCATGCGGATCTCATCGTTGGAGAATCCGCTCGACTGCAGCTCCAGAATGGTTCGCTGCAACTCACGCTGGGATTGCCGTTTCAGCATGGCCTGGGGCAGTTCCCAGTCCGCTGACTCGGTGAGCAAGTCGGTGATCTGGGTACGGGTTCGCTGGTCGCGGTGGTATTCCAGTTGCCGCTGCAGCTCGTCTCGTACGACATCACGCATGTCGTCGGCAGATTTAAAACCGCCGACATCTTGCAGGAACTTGTCGGTCAACTCAGGCAGCTGAATTCGTTCCACTTCGGTGATCGTGATCTCGGCCTGCACACTCTTTCCTCGCAGGCCTTCATTCTGGTGAGATTCACTCATCACCGCTTCACTGGAGACTGTCTTTCCCTTACCGGCAGCGCTCATGGCGTCAGCAAAACCAGCAATCTGGCCATCGCGGAAAACGAGAGTATCCTGCACGGGGCAGCGAGTCTCTTCCAGCCGCGACAGTTCCTCGTCTCCATCACTAAACACGATATTGATGGTGACGAGGTCATCTGCCTCGATCGCACTATCGTGAGAATCCAGGTCGCCATAGCGCCTGAGCAGGTGATTTGTACGATCGGTGACATCCTCATCAGAGTACTCGTGCTCGATCCGCTCCAGCTGCAAACCCTGCCACTGCGGCATTTCAAATTCGGGCCGGACTTCGACGTTGAATTCAAAAGTCAGCGGGCCATCGTCTTCGACCTGGACCGCGTCAAAATCAAACTGCGGTTCGGAGATTGCCGAGAAGTCTTCCTGATCACTGACCTGCGTCATGGCGTCCATGATCAGTGAACCCTTGATCTGGTCGGAGACTTCATCCCGAAAGCGTTTTTCGACCAGCTTGCGAGGGGCGTTGCCAGGGCGAAAGCCGGGGACCTGGGCCGTCGTGACGAGCTCATCGAAGGCATCATCCTTGTATCGCTGAATGTCCTCGGCGGCGATCTTGACGACCACGTGCCGCTCACAGGCACTGGGGTTCGTGACCGTGATATCGAGCGTGAGGGGAATATCTTCATCCTGCTCGAGCTCGTCGTCGACGATCTCGGCATCCAGATCGCCGGAATCCAGATCGCCGGAATCCTCGTCTGCTACTGCCGTGTCGGCAACGGCTTCCTGTTCGGCTTCCTGAGCCTCAACTTCCTGGCCCTGGTCTGCTGATTCATCAGCTGCCGGATTCGTGTCCGCTTCAGATGACATGATTTCTCGCCTATTTCCAGTACAGGTGTGCGATCCGTAATCCACGGTCCCGTGTCGGTCACGGGCCTGTGAATGATTCCCCGCAAGGGAACGTTTCCCTGCGGGGCTGGTCCGGGCAGCAGGGTGCTGCCATCAAAAAGAGCGGGTGATGGGATTCGAACCCACGACAACAACGTTGGCAACGTTGTGCTCTGCCAACTGAGCTACACCCGCTTTTCCTAGTTGCCGCCAGACTGCAGGCACGCCGCAGCCCAAACGCCGATCCAATTTTTACCGAAGTAAAAGTACGCTCAAAAGGGGCAGTTCCTAGCGAACATGTCGGTTCTACGGATTCCCCCGTCCGTCCCTCCACGGCTCGGTAATTCAAGGATTATAGGACCCTCTCTGGCTGCTGCAAAGGGGCGCGCGCGTCTGCAAATGGTTGCTGCGCTGGAGATAATCCGGTTATATCGATTGACCGATCGGTGGCCCGAGCGTGACGCATCATATCTCGTTGCCAGTACGGATTTTCGAGGCTACACTTAACTAGTTATACATCATGGAATTGGGATTCCTGTCGACAGGCTGCTGCCGGAGGCGGCATCTTGTGAACGTGCAGTATCAAGGCGCCCAATTTTAAGCGCTCGCCAGGATTACGAATCGGATGTCGTGGTTCATGTAAGGGTGAAGTATTCGATGGAAGTCAAATTGGTCGTGATCGAGGGTGATTCCCCTGTCGAGGAATTCCCCATCGTCTTGCCTTCAATTATCGGTCGTGGGCGCGAAGCCGACGTTACCCTGCGCCATCCCCTGATTAGCCGCAAACATTGCGAGCTGGTTGAGCAGGATGGCCGCTTGAAGGTACGCGACCTGGAATCATTGAATGGCACCTTTGTCGATCACAACAATATCGACGAAGCGATTGTGCCTTCCGGCTCGCTGTTGACAGTCGGTGGTTTTACGTTTCGAGCGGAATACCAGGATGCAGGTCCGGACGACGAGTCAGAAGATTCGGCCGTTGTCGCTATCGAAGATGATGACGAACCAGAAACCGTGGCGGGCGACAATGACCTGGCCTCGGCCTTCCAGAAAATGACCACCGAGGAAGAACAGGATGACGATCTGGGGCTGGAGTTGAACCTGGACGCCAATCCGGTTGAAGCAGAACCCTCCACCGAACCGATCGAGCAGGCTGATGGTCAAGAGCAGGCTGATGGTCAAGAGCAGGCTGATGGTCAAGAGCGGGCCGGCGAACTCAATCTGGGCTCGCTTATGGACCTGGCTGGAGCGGGTGAAGAAGAATCAGCTGAAGCTGAGGTTGTCGAGGCGGATCCTCCCGCCGTCCAGGATGTCTCAGAAGACCTCGATCTGGATGCGATGTTCCAGGAGAACGATGGTGAAGCAGAAATGGCTGACACCGGCGAACGTCAACTCGACCTCGACGCCGTCGCTGAAGAAGTGCTGGACCTCGACGCCGTCGCTGAAGAAGTGCTGGACCTCGACGCCGTCGCTGAAGAGCCTGCCGCTGAAGAAGTACTGGACCTCGACGTGGTCGCTGAAGAGCCTGCCGCTGAAGAAGTACTGGACCTCGACGTGGTCGCTGAAGAGCCTGCCGCTGAAGAAGTGCTGGACCTCGACGTGGTCGCTGAAGAGCCTGCCGCTGAAGAAGTGCTGGACCTCGACGTGGTCGCTGAAGAGCCTGCCGCTGAAGAAGTGCTGGACCTCGACGCGGTCGCTGAAGAGCCTGCCGACGACGGGCAGCCACCAGCCGGCTCGGGTGGCGAGGATGACCTGCAGTCGTTCTTCAAGAACCTGGGCAACTAGGGCCCCCCACGTGGGCTGGAGCGTCAGTTTCCACCTGTTGCGGTCAGCCAGACTGCCGTGCAGTACAATAGCGTTGTTACTCTGAGGGGGTTCGCAGCTGTTGCCAGTCGGTTCCTGGGCATGCGCTGGAGCAGATCCGAACCGGGTTGCCAGGGAGTGCTCGCGGGCCATGATCAGACGATGTCGTCCAACCTCCTACCACTAACACTCGGTCAAGTAATGCACAATCTCCTCTACCGCTCGAGACTGCTGGCCTGTTTTCTGGCCCTCGCCTGCTGGGGCTGCAATTCAGCACCTCAGGATTCGGATCCACCTGCAGATGATAGTGCCGTGGTCGGGGACGGCCAGGGGAAGGTAACCAGTGATGACACACCGGCAGACGGTCAGGATGAACCAGAGCCGGAGGATCCAGCTCCCACAACCGGAGACAATAATGTGAATGGACATGCGACCGCGGCAGGTGAGCAGCAGTTCTCCAACCGCTTGCTCAAGGAGACGAGCCCCTACCTGTTGATGCACGGCCACAACCCAGTCGACTGGTATCCCTGGGGACCCGAGGCGTTTGCCAAGGCCGAGGAAGAGAACAAGGTGATCTTCCTGTCGATCGGCTACTCCAGTTGCCACTGGTGCCACGTGATGGAAAAAGAGTCTTTCCTGGATGAGGAGATCGCCAGTTTTCTCAACGAGCACTTTGTCTGCATCAAGGTCGACCGCGAAGAGCGACCCGATGTGGACAACATTTACATGCGGGCGATGGTGGCGATCAATGGCCGCGGTGGCTGGCCCATGAGTGTCTTTATGACACCCAAGGCGGAGCCATTTTTTGGTGGATCCTACTTCCCACCACGCAACGACGATCGGCCTGGCCTGCCAGGTTTTCTGCCGCTGGTGACCCGCGTCCAGGAAGTCTGGGCGAGCGAGCCGGAGAAACTTGTTGCCGACGCCGAAAGGCTGACCGAGTTCGTCAAGGCGGACCTGGACGGCCGTCGGCCAGCAGCGCTGACGCCTGTCGACGATGCAGTCCTTGGGCTGGCGGTCGACTCACTGGCAAAGGAATTCGACGAAGAATTCGGTGGCTTCGGTTACTCCTTTAATGAACCGATGCGTCCCAAGTTTCCTTCGCCATCCAACCTCGACCTGTTGATCTATCGCCTCCAGCATGCCGACGAGGAATCACGCCAGCAGTCGCCCGAATGGAAGATGCTGATTACGACCCTGGACCGCATGGCAATGGGCGGAATCCGCGATCACCTCGGCGGTGGCTTTCACCGCTACAGCGTGGACCGATTCTGGTATATCCCGCACTTCGAAAAGATGCTCTATGACAATGGCCAGCTGGCGAGTGTCTATAGCGAAGCCTACCGGCTGAGCGGGGATAACGAGTACCGGCGGGTTGTGGAAGAAATGCTGGAATGGGTGCTGCGTGAAATGACAGACGAGTTGGGCGGGTTTTACTCCGCCATGGATGCCGACTCGGAAGGCGAAGAGGGCAAGTTCTATCGTTGGGACCGGGAGCAACTGGAAGAGCTGCTCGAGGCACAACAGTATTCGCTCTTTGCTCGTGTCTACGGCATCAATCTCGACGCCAACTTCGAGGAAGACTTTCACGTTCCGGTGATGCACGAGACACGTGCCGAGTTGGCCGAGCAGCTGAATATCGACGCCGATCAACTGAGAGAGCAGAGCTGGACAATCTGTCAGCAGCTCGAGAAGGTTCGCGATGCTCGGATCAAGCCGTTTACCGACGACAAGATCCTGACCAGCTGGAATGGCCTGATGATCCGTGGTTTTGCCGATGCGGGACGGCTGCTTGAAGAACCCCGTTATATCGAGGTGGCCAGCAAGGCAGCTGATTTTGTGCTGGCGAAACTCTCCACCAAGGAGGGCCGGCTGTTGAGGACCTACCGGCACGGCGAAGCCAAGTTAAATGCCTACCTGATCGACTACGCCTATTTTGTCGACGGCCTGATCGCATTGCACAAGGCAAGCGGCGAACAACGCTGGTTGGACGAGGCCGTTCGCCTCACAGATGACCAGATCCGCTACTACCTCGACAAACAAAACGGTGGCTTCTTCTTTACGTCCGACGATCACGAGTCGTTGCTGGCTCGCGGCAAGAACCCGATGGACGGTGCCCAGCCTTCCGGCAATGCCGTGGCGGCACAAAACCTGGCTTACCTGTTCTCTGCTACAGGCAATAAAGAGTATCTCGTCCAAATCGAGCGATCGGTGCGGTCGGTATCTGGCATCTTACAGGCGGCACCCTCGGCGTCTCCGCGGATGGTGATTGCCGTCGCCGAGATGCTCAAGGCTCAAGCTGCCACGGCTGAGGACGAGTGAGCTAGAGTCGCAACATTTCCTGCAGCTGGTGCGTGACCTGCTGGGGATCTCGTGCCATCTGGATGGTGATAAAGGCGCCGATCAGAAGCGACAGCACCATCAGTGAGACCGCGTAGGGATTTCGCGGCGTGCTGGTGTCCTTGAGCGACTGGGCCAGCTCAATCTCCATCTTTCGCCAGCCGGCGGCATCCTGGTCGGGCCCGGCGGCGACAAGCTGGACACAGCGTAGCGGGCCGGCCGGCTCGACTGTCAGTTGCAGACCGAGCTGCGGCATGATCAGGCACTGGCCGGCGCGGCGCATTTCTGAATCGAGTCGCTTGACGGCTGCAGCAAGTGCCGGCCGTAACTGGTCGGTGGTCGTGTTGTAGACCACCAGCCGTGGTCGCATCAGCAGGACTCCCAGCGTCCAGGCAAGTGCATAGATGGCGATCATCAGTAACCAGATGTATGGCCCAAAACGGTCGACCGCCATGTCAGGCATGAACAGCTGCATTGGACCGATCAGGAAAATCCCGCTCAGTGCGATCCCAACCGCCGCCATGTCGCGTGCCCCACTGGTCAGGAATGGCTGCCGGCGGGAATTGAGAAGCCCAATCATGAACAGGTAGACCGTCAACGGCCCAAAGGCGATGCAGAAATGAAGTGACGGCATGGTATTCACCGGATAATCGCCAGGAAAACGGCTGTCTGCCGGTACTGCAGCCAGCAACTGAATCGTAAGGCTACAGCAGGGAGGGGTCAATCGGCGCCCAGCCAGCGACGGCGCATCAGCACGTAGATCGGGATCGCCAGCACGATCATACCGGCACCAATGATGGCACTCTGCCCAGTGTTGATGAACACCTGGCTCAGGAACCAGATATTAAAGACCAGGAAAATGATCGGTGTGAAGGGATAACCAGGCACCCGGTAGGGCCGTTCCCGATCCGGCTGACGCCAACGCAAGACCATCACCGCCCCCACCGCCATTACGTAAAACACGACGCTGGTAAAGGCACTGTAGTCGGTTAGGACGTCGAATGTGTCCCGGGCATCATCAAGTCCCCGCAGGGTGATATAGGTCGGTACGAGCAGCAGCAGCAGAATGGCCACGATGCCTTGCAGTGCAATCGAGCGGGCCGGAGTTCGAAATCGAGGGTGGATTTTTCCCAGGCCAGGGAAGAAAACCCGGTCGCGTGCCATCGCGTAAGTGACGCGAGGGGTAACCAGCAGACCAGCATTGACCGCGCTAAAGGTGCTGATCATGACCACCACGCTGACGATCGAGACGGCCAACATGCCATGCGCAGGGAACATTGCTTTCATGGCCGCCTGGGGAGCAAACTTGCCAGCCTCGGCAACCTCGCTGACAGTCATCACACAGTGCATCGCCAGTGTGAAAGCGACATACAGCACGATCAAGATCACCATCCCACCAACCAGAGCACGTGAGAGGTTCTTTTGAGGGTCGCGAATCTCCTCGGCCACCGGCGTGACAAAATGCCAGCCGTTATACGCCCACATGATCGCCAGGAAGATCTTCGTGAGCCGATACATCAGTGCGTCGTCCGGCACGTTCTGGCTGGCAAAGTTTTCGATGCTGACAGCCTCACTGCCCCCCAGCAGCAGAAAAATCGGCAGGCTGGCGAAGACCAGCAGGAAGCCTGCCTTGATAACGGTCGTGATTGTCTGAACCAGTCCTCCCCAGACCACGCCGACCACGTTGACGGACGTCAACAGCACGATGATGCTGGCTGCCAGGGCGGTGTCGATCCAGATGCCAAAGCCAGCCTGGTGGCCGAACAACTGGGCCATCGTACGAATGCAGAGAAACGAGAGCGCGCCGTTGGCGGCGGGCTGAACCAACAGGGTATCGTTCCACCCTGCCAGGAAGGCACCGGGCTTCCCGTAGGCTTCCCTGACATAGATATAATGTCCGCCAGCCTTGGGATGCATGCGTGCCAGCTCGGTCATACAGAGTGCACCAAACAGGCAGACCAGGCCTCCCACCACCCAGGCGCCGATGATCAGCGGGAACTGGCCACCGTAAAGGGCAATGTCACCAGGCTTGGCGAAAATCCCCGATCCGACCACGCTGCCGACCACCATGGCAATAGCCGCGTAGGTGCCCAGCCCACGCGAGAGGGTTGGAGCAGGTGGAGTGGGGAGTTCTGCAGACATGGTTGGAGCTGGCGGTGTGCGGGCAGAGACTAGAGTTTAAGCATGCCAGCTTACCCCGTCCATTCGCACCCGCCCTGGGGTGAGCCGCGAGATGGATCTGCCAAAGACCGTGGCGTGTGTTGCTCTGCGCCTCTGCGGTTAGCCCTGTTGAGATTCCCTGCGGGCCTGGTTGAATCGAGTTCTGACTTGTCACTCATCATCGGCCGGGAGCAGCGGTTCGCTGTCGTCCGTCACCTGCTGTTCCAGCTGTTCCAGCTGATTCCCCAGTTCCGTCAGGCGGCGGTGCCCGTCCAGCACAACGTCGTCCAGGTCCCTGACGGTACGTTCCAGGTGGGTGAACAGTGTTTCCAGCTCATCAACGCGCTGATCAAGTTTTCGTCGCTGGGCAGAGGGGTCGCTGGTGGCCATCGTTTCATCCGGTCAGGGAAAGGGTAAAATCGGTCAGCAAGCCGCCGCTCGTATACTCCATCGACAGTCGCCGGGGCAAGACCAAACAAAGTGTGCTGTCAGCTGCAGTCCCCCCCGCTTGAAATCACACGACGTCTATGTTCGATTGGTGAGCAATACAAAGGGAAACGGAAAGAATACCATGCCTCTCGAACAACTGACGATCAACACGATCCGCACGCTTTCAATGGACGCTGTGCAAGCCGCCAATAGCGGTCATCCGGGGACTCCCATGGCGCTGGCGCCACTGGCCTATGTACTCTGGAACGAGCAACTTCGTTTCGATCCTGCTCGCCCCGATTGGCCCACACGCGATCGTTTTGTGCTGTCCTGTGGCCATGCCTCGATGTTGCTCTACTCCGTGCTCCACCTGGCCGGCATCAAGGACCCGGAAAGTGGCAGCCCGGCGATTTCGCTGGATGACATCCGTAGCTTTCGCCAGTTGGATTCGCCCTGCGCAGGACATCCGGAACTGGGTGAGGCTGCCGGGATCGAAATGACGACGGGCCCACTCGGTCAGGGCGTCGGCAGCAGCGTGGGAATGGCAATGGCGGCCAAATGGATCGCCGCTCGCTACGATCGACCGGACCAGCAACTGTTTGGTAACGACGTCTATGTCGTCTGCAGTGATGGCGACATCATGGAGGGGATTGGCTGCGAGGCAGCGTCACTGGCAGGACATTTCAAGCTCGATAATCTCTGCTGGATTTACGACGACAACCGGATCACGATCGAGGGGGATACCGAGCTGGCCTTCAGCGAAGATGTGGCCGCTCGATTCCAGAGCCTGGGCTGGCATACCGTCACAGTGGACGATGCCAATGACCTGGCTGCTATTCGTGCTGCCCTTGCCAGTTTCCGCGAGACCAGTGATCGGCCCACGCTGATCGTGCTGCGCAGCGTGATTGGTTTTGGGTCGCCCAACAAGGCTGGATCCCACTCGGCTCACGGAGCTCCGCTGGGCGAGGATGAGGTTGCACTAACCAAGCAGGCCTATGATTGGCCTGTCGACGAGCCGTTTCATTTGCCCGAGGGTGTTGTTGAGCACCTGCAGGCGGGAATTGGTCAGCGAGGAGCCGAGCTTTCCAGCCAGTGGGATGAGCAGTTTGCAGAGTACACCGAACAATCTCCTCTGCAAGCGGCAGAGCTGAGGCAGATTTGGCAGGGGGAGCTGCCTGACAACTGGCAGTCGGGAGTTCCCGATTTCGAGGCCGACGAGAAGGGCCTGGCCACGCGAGTCTCCTCCGGACAGGTACTGAACCAGCTGGCTGAACATTACCCCTGGCTTCTGGGCGGTTCTGCCGACCTGGCTCCCTCCACCATGACGCTGCTGGAGGATGACGCTGCCGGGCACTTTAGCGCGGACAATTATGGCGGTCGCAACCTGCACTTTGGCATCCGTGAGCATGCCATGGGAGCCATTGCCAACGGCATGTCCCTGGCGGGGCTGCGAGCGTACTGCGCCACGTTCTTTATCTTTACCGATTACCTGCGGCCCTCCCTGCGACTCAGCAGCATCATGCGGCAGCCGGTGATCTACGTGATGACCCACGATTCGATTGGCCTCGGGGAAGATGGTCCGACGCACCAGCCGGTGGCCCAGCTGGCGGCCTGTCGGGCGATGCCCAACCTGCTTGTCTTCCGACCGGCGGATGCGAACGAGGTAGCAGCCAGCTACCGCAGCCTGCTCGAAATCTGCGATCGACCATCGATGCTGGTACTGACTCGACAGAATCTGCCGACACTCTGTCGCACAACGTATGGTGCAGCGGATGTCGCTCGTGGTGCTTACCTGCTGTCTGACTGTGAGGGTCAGCCGGACGTTCTGCTGATTGGGACAGGCAGCGAGATTTCGATTTGCCTGGAGGCCCAGCGTCAGCTGGCGGCCGAGGGTGTACGAGCACAGGTCGTGAGTATGCCTTGCTGGGAGTTGTTTGACGAACAGGACCAGGCCTACCGCGAGCAGGTGATACCGCCCGGGATTACAGCGCGAGTTGCAGTTGAAGCGGGGATTCGCCAGGGCTGGGATCGGTACCTGGGTTCGAACGGTCAGTTTGTCGGCATGACCGGTTTTGGAGCCTCTGCACCTGCCGGCACGCTCTACGAGCATTTTGGCATCACGGCCGAGAAAGTGGTGGCCGCAGCAGAGGTGGCTATCGCAGCAGGCCGACCGAGTAGTTGAGGGGCTCTAACTCGCTGGCTTTCAGACGCTGAGTGCTGCCAGCCAGCCCAGCAGGGCGAGCCAGCCGATGGCGAGCAGCAGAGTAAGTTTTAACAGCCAGGCGTTCCTGGCCGGAGGGTCAGCCGGCACGAAAGTGGGCGTCTGGCTATCGTCATGCTGACGTGATCTGCCAGATTTTCGAGCCTTCTTTTTTGCCACCGGTTTCCCCCCTTCCTTGCCTGGCAGCTCAAGCTAGGCCTCGTCCGGGACGGTGATCTCGAACTGCTTGACGAAGGCGACGTCAAAGTCGAAGACGTCATTGAAGTGTTCACGTTGATCATCCTTGGACTTCTTCATTAGCCCGATCTCTATCAGGTTGTAGACGATATCGCCAAGGTCACTGGTAGTGCAGATGCCCCAGCTATTGAGCACGGTCTTGGCCATGTAGCCGAACTGGTCGATGGCGTGCATACGGATGGCGTGACACAAGTCCTGCCCACTGAGATGCGGTTCTGTGACTTCACCTGGGACGATATCGGCTGTCCCCATATCGAGCACTTCCTGGGCATAGGCCAGACCATCGCGGACAAACTGGTAGGCCTCCAGCTTGTAACGCTGGTCGCGTGCCAGTAACTCCAGGATCGGATGGGGCGTTTCGTTCATGAATTAACTATGACAGGTGTCGGTGGCGTTGCGGCTATTATCCGTTTCCTCGGCCACGGCGACCAGTCTGCTTTGGCAACAGCCTGACAATCGAGAGGCAGCTGATCTGCCAACCCGGATGACACGTCGCAGCCGGCAGGCTGCATCCGCGGCGGCCTGGATGATCCCCGTGGGAGTTCTTTTCAAGGGGGGGGATTCTTACTGCTATTCGGCCGAACGGCAATAGGAGAGTGCCAGCAGGGCGTAGCCGCAGACGAGGTTGGGATCTCCCTCCAGCCAGCGGGTATTACGATTGAGCCACGATCCATCCCGGCGTTGACGTCGGGACAGTTCCCGGATTAAGTCGCTGCGCCAGAAATGCTGATGACCCTTGTGATCTTCAATCGTCTCCTTGCCGAGGGCATCGAGTGCCTTGGCGAAGGTATGCAGATAGTAATAGTGGCCAGCATCTCCTAGTCCCGGGTTCGTGGAGAGGTCATAGTTTTCACGAATCCACTGGACTGCGGCTGCCACGCGTTGATCTTTATCGTCCAGCCCGGCATAGATCATGCTTTTCAAGCCGGCATAGGTCATCGAGGCATAACTGCGGAGGCCACCATTTTTGGTTCCCCCAGCCTGGCTGCTGCCACCGGCGGCCACGGTGTAATAAAATCCGCCGTCGGGGTTCTTGGCAGGGAAGGACGTGGTGTTGTGCTCGGACTCATGGTTCTGGCAGCGGGAGACAAAAGCCAGGGCACGCTGGATCGCTTCGCTATCACTGTCATTTCCAGATGCCTTGAGGGCTTCAATGAAAAAGGCGGTATTGGACATGTCGGGTCGATTGTGCTTGCCATAGCCGGATCCACCAAAACCCGGATCGCCAGGCCCGATATCCTCTCCCCCGTCCCATTGGATGCCCTTGATAAAAGCATCTGCCTTCTTGATCAGATCGTCATAGCGGCCATCGCTGTTGGCTTCCCCAAAACAGAGGATGGACAGGCAGGTTTCATAATTACGGTAGAGCGTTCCATCCTGATGGATACCGCCGCTCGGCCGCACGAATCCTTCCAGGTAGACCAGGCTGCGTGCCACCAGCGGATCGGAAGCTGGTACACCGTTACGGAGCAGGCTGCAGGTGACCAGGGCGGTGATCCCTGGGCCGGTCTCGCCACTGAACGAGCCATCGGGCTGCTGGCCCCTGGTTCGCAGGAAGCTGACCGCGCGGGCGATCGACTGTTCTAATCGCTTCTGGTCCTGATCCGCTGAATCGGCAGCGGCCAGACTCGGCACGCACGTGGCGAGGATGGCTGCCAGGGCGAGGCAGATGGTGGGCAGGCGTTGGATCATGGTGGTGGTTCCTTGGCTCATAGTCCAGGCAGGCAACCGGCAGATAGGGAGCGGTTGCCTGGACTTCGTCACTGCATTGTACGTCCTGGCCCGGACGAGGCAAAAGCAATCGCCCTGTCACGGTGAAGACTGGCAGTTGCCTATTCCAGCACAGCGAGAATTTCCCGCTCGCTCATCACCAGCAGCTCTTCCTCATCGATGATCACCGGCGTGCCGGCAAAGCTGGAAAAGAGCACGCGATCCCCATCCTGAACTTGGGGGGCAGCACGTGAACCATCGGGCATCATCAGGCCATCTCCGACCGAGAGGACACGTCCCTCGCTTGGTTTTTCCTGGGCACTGTCCGGCAGTACGATACCTCCGGAGGTAACCTCCTCGGCAGCAATCCGGCGAATCACGACGTTATCTCCCAGCGGCACCACTTTCATGGTTGATCCTCGATGAGGGGTAAGATCTGGCGGCGGCTATCCCCTCGCAGGGGCAGCTCTGGTGATTAATTCTGTCAGCCGGTGATGGCATCGGCAAGTCCCCGTGGGCGAAGTGGGGGGCTGAGATGGCATTTAAGTGCAGTTACTGCTGGACAATAAAAAACCGGGCTCCCTCAGGAGAGGAAGCCCGGTGGTTGATTTGAGCGGTCGCTGCTAAGCAGCATTCCGCTGGCTATTCGTTACGGAGTGACTCCGTCTGCTGCGTCCCCTGCGAGCGAACATAGGTCGCACGCTGCTGGGCCACGGTAGCAACTCGAAATCCCCAGATCATCTGCTGGCGAAGGAAGTAGGGCTCTGTGGCTCCATTGAGGTGGATACGGCCGACCTTCTGAGCCAGTTCCTGCCAGCTCATGTTGTCAGTGTAATGCCAGGTTGCTGCCTGGGCCGCTGCCTGGTCGAGTTGACCGCTGCCGATCATCTTGCAGATCTCGATGACTTCCGGCTTGTTGGTCATCCATTCGATCGGAACGATGTCGTACTCCATACGCGGGCTGGGTTCCTTCTTGCCGTGTTCGAGGCAGACGGTCATGACCTTGATGCGTCGCATCTTGTTCGGCTCGAGGTTGAAGAATCCACCTCCACCGCCGCCGCCCTGGCCACCGCCGCCGCCCATGCCACCGCCACCCATGCCGCCGCCGCCACCGCCACCCATGCCGCCGCCCATACCCTGGCCGCCGCCCTGGCCGCCGCCACCCATGCCACCGCCACCCATGCCACCGCCACCCATGCCGCCGCCGCCCATGCCGCCGCCACCGCCAAACTGGGCAAGCACGGGGACTCCGGCAAACGCCTGGGGCAACTTCAGGGCCAGCTTCTGCTTGGTGTTGTTCTGAATCAACACATTGGCCTGTTTTGAGTTGCGGGGTATGAACTTGACGTCGATCAGTCCCTGCTGCCGGGCAGCAAAGAAATCGACGGGGGCAGGTCCCTTCGGAGCTGGACGTGCCTGTTGTGCCTGGAGACTTCCTGGTACGAGTATCAGGCTGGCTGCTGCCAGGATGATAAAGCGTCGTGTGGTTTTCATCGTTTCGTACACTCCTGTTCTTCTTCTGTCCCGTAAACTTGTTCCGAGTCCTGGCTGGTTAGGGGAGCTTGTCTCCCGTGCCTCTCTCAAACCAGTCCATTCCTGTCCGTCGATTATAGGGGTTAATCTGCCTGATTGCACAGATTAACGGGCGCGCACATACGAACCAAAGTGAGTCGACTTGACCCTAATAACATCATCGCCAAGAGGCCCCGATTCAGGCGAGGAATAATGGCCAGATTCTGGTTAGGTAGCAGGCCACTGGTAACGAATTGAGGGGTTATGCGGGAGAAGTCAGTGGTTACAGGTGAGTGGCTACAGGTTACAGGTTCGTGGTTGGTCGTTTGACACATCGAGCCGGTAGCCAGTAGCTCGTAATCCGTAACCTGTAACGTTGACTGCTGCTTAGTCCGGTTGACGGTTTTACCCTCGATTCAGTACACTACCGCGCTTCAAGGAATCGCGTCTGGATGGCACGTTATGTGCCCTTGGACACGAGTTCCATGGGCGGATCCAGATCCGCCAGAGATTTCGAACACGACCTCTCCCAAATGGAGCAGCATGAGGGCAGCCCAGGATCAGTGCCACGTTCACAAAAGTGGCCAATCGCTGGTTGTTTCCGGGAGAGTTGGTCGAGTAGAGACCCTCAGTACGTTTGAAGAATCAGACCACCACCAATTGTTAACGCAAGGATTGAAGTGATCATGGCAAGCCTGACATCGGCACGATTTTTTCCTGGACGCCTGAGGACACTTTGGATGTACCTGGCTGGAATCATGACACTGGGGTGGCTCACTCCCGGCAGCCTGCTGGGAGCTGAACCATCGGAAACTGTCGACTGGCATGGTGAAAAGTGGGCCTGGGGTTTGTGCACGGTGGCCTCGATCGTGGCACTGGTGGTTGCTTACAAGTTCTACAAATGGATGATGACGCAGGATGAAGGTAATGAACGGATGGTGGAGATCGCCGGTCACGTTCGGGCTGGCTCGTCCGCCTACCTGACTCAGCAATACAAGGTTGTCGGCTTCTTCTTCCTGGTCATCTTCCTGCTGCTTTTCGTGGCCGCATTTGTACTCAATGTGCAAAGCAAGTTTGTTCCCTTTGCCTTCCTGACAGGTGGTTTCTTTTCGGGTCTGGCTGGTTTCTTCGGCATGAAGACGGCGACCTGGGCCAGCAGTCGCACGGCGGCCGGTGCCCAGCGTAGTTTGAACGATGGCCTGCAGGTGGCCTTCAAGTCAGGGGCCGTGATGGGCCTGACCGTGGTCGGCCTGGGCTTGCTGGATATTGCCATCTGGTACGGTCTGCTGCGATGGGTCTTCCTGGTCGATTCGCTCGAAGAAATAACTGTGACGATGCTCTGTTTCGGTATGGGAGCCAGTGCCCAGGCGCTGTTTGCCCGAGTCGGCGGTGGCATCTTTACCAAGGCTGCCGACGTCGGTGCTGACCTGGTCGGCAAGGTGGAACAAGGGATTCCCGAAGACGATCCCCGAAACCCGGCGACCATCGCTGACAATGTTGGTGACAATGTCGGCGACGTGGCCGGTATGGGCGCCGACCTTTACGAGTCCTACTGTGGTTCAATCCTGGCCACCGCCGCACTCGGTGTGGCAGCTTTTGCCAGCGAGGACATGTTGAACAGCTTCGGCCTGTCAGCCGAAGAATCGACTGGCTGGCAACTCAAGGCAATGTTCCTGCCAATGGTGATTGCCGCCGTCGGTATCTTCCTCTCGATCATCGGCATCGTGATGGTTAAAAGCGACGAGGACGCCTCGCAGAAGTCCCTGCTCAAGGCGCTGGCTCGTGGCATCAATATCTCTACGATCCTGGTGATTGTGGCCGCACTTGGCTGCACCTACTTGTTGATGGGACCGAAGTTTATCGGGATTTCCTTCAGCGTTACGGTCGGGCTGCTGGCTGGCTGGCTGATCGGCAAATGGACAGAATACTGTACCAGTGACGAGTTCAGGCCAACCAGGGCGTTGGCGGAACAGGCCAAGACGGGACCGGCCACGGTTATCATTGGCGGTATCGCTGATGGTATGAAGAGTGTCTGGGTGCCGGTCATGGTTATCTGTGCCGCAACCCTGCTGGCTTTCGGTGGTGCCAACGGCTTCGACTTTAAGGACGTCTCCAGATTCACGCTGGGTCTTTACGGAGTCGGCATTGCCGCCGTCGGGATGCTCAGCACACTCGGTATCACGCTGGCCACAGACGCTTACGGACCGATTGCCGACAATGCTGGCGGCAACGCCGAAATGTCGGGACTCGAACCGATCGTTCGTGAACGAACCGACGCCCTCGACAGCCTCGGTAATACCACGGCGGCGACCGGTAAGGGATTTGCCATTGGTTCGGCGGCCCTGACCGCCCTGGCCCTGCTGGCTGCCTATGTGGAAGAAGTCCGAATTGGATTTGAACGCTGGGCCGAGGATCCGACTGTCATCACGTCGAGCGAGATCGGTTACTACAAGGTCAATGAACGGCTGGTGATCCTGAAAGATACCGGCACGGATCGAGAGAATCCGGGCGAGGTCGGTGCCACCGCCTGGCTGGTATTTCCAGAGCAAGCTCGCAAGGCAGAATGGGGTAGGATTGCTTCCAACACGGCAGTTCCCTTTTTGAAAGATATGTCGTCCGTTGTCAGTGGTTCCATCAGTTCTCGGCGGACATTGACTCTTGATCCTGAAGCGGGCGAGGAGGTGATGCTCGTCTCTGCCAGGAAGGCGACGTTGCCCGACTATGCCACTTACTATGACGCCCAGCTGATGAATCCCAAGATTCTGGTCGGGGTCTTTATCGGCTGTATGGCTACCTTTGTCTTCTGCGCGATGACAATGCAGGCAGTCGGTCGGGCGGCCCAGGGGATGGTCAACGAGGTGCGACGACAATTCAAGGAGAACCCGGGCATCATGGATGGCAGTGTGATTCCCGATTACGCTGCCCCGGTCACGATCAGTACCAAGGCAGCTCAAAAGGAGATGATTCTACCTTCACTGTTGGGCCTCTGTACGCCTATAGTGACCGGCTTGCTGCTGGGTGTCGGCGGTGTGCTGGGACTGCTGGTCGGAACCATGACCTGTGGTTTCTGTGTTGCCATCTTCATGGCCAACGCGGGCGGTTCCTGGGATAACGCCAAGAAGTATATCGAGGCGGGGAACTTTGGCGGCAAGGGTTCCGAGGCACACAAGGCGGGCGTGGTCGGCGACACTGTCGGCGATCCGTTCAAGGACACAAGTGGTCCCAGCCTGAACATTCTGATCAAGCTGATGAGCATGGTCAGCGTGGTGATGGCAGGCCTGATCGTGCGGTACAGCCTGATGGCGATCGGCGTCTTCTAGTCTGCCAGGCCAACCGCATTGCGAACCGCAGGGCTGACGGCGTTTCGCCTGTGTGAACCTGCTGTTGGACCCAGCGGTCGATAGAAGTGCCGTTGTGGTTGTCCGGATGTCGCGGGGCTGGCCACACTGGTAGCTGGTAGCCATTAGAATGCAGGAATCATGCAGCCACCAAACATGCTTAATCGAGGAGTCGTCGGTGTCCAGTAGCGATCCGGAATCCACCATCGATCGGGATGCGCGAGCCGAACGAAGTCGTCAGCTGGCCCTGGCGGCTGCCCGCACTGCCTCGCACAACGGCGGCCGGGATATTGTTGTGCTCGATATGCGCAAGCAATCATCGCTATTCGACTATTTCGTGATCGTCAGCGGGACCAGCCGCCGGCAGCTTCATGCGATCAGTGAGGACATTGACCATACGCTGGAAGACGAGATGCAGGACAAGCGGATGGGAATCGAGGGGTATGACAGGAGTCGCTGGATCCTGCTGGATTATGGCAATGTCGTGATCCACATGTTTGATGACGAGATGCGTGAATATTATGCCCTGCAGGCACTCTGGGCTGATGCTGTCCCGGTCGACCTGACCGATGTACTGGAGCCACCGATCTAAAGCTGTCACCGGGGTTCTCCCGGGAAACTAACCGCTGATGAATATCCTTGCTGAACTAAGACGGCGATTCGAGGGCGTGCTCGCTTCCCTGACAGAGGACCCAGCTCCACTGCTGGAGATGGTGCTGCCCTCCCAGGACGCACGGCATGGAGATTACCAGGCGAATTGCGCCATGCCGCTGGGTAAGCAACTGGGCCAGTCACCACCCGAGATTGCCAGGGAGATTATCAGCAAGTTACAGCTGGATGATCTCTGCCAGTCGGCCGAGCTGGCCGGACCTGGTTTTATCAACCTGCGGCTCGCCGATAGCTGGCTGGCCGACCAGCTGAACCAGCTGGTTCACGACCCCCAGTTGGGCCTGCAGCAGTCGAGTGACCCGCAGACCGTGATTATCGATTTTTCCTCACCCAACGTTGCCAAGCCGATGCACGTGGGTCACATTCGCTCAACCGTGATCGGCGATGCCCTCGTCCGCAGCTTTCGCTGCCTGGGCCACAACGTCATCAGCGACAACCACCTGGGCGACTGGGGAACCCAGTTTGGGATGATCATCTATGGCTACAAGCACTTTGTTGATGAGCAAAAGTACCAGCAGAATCCGGTTGCTGAACTGTCGCGACTTTACCAGCAGGTCAACCAGCTGATCGACTACCAGAAGGTACGGACTGGCCTCGATCCACAGCGAGCGGAGATAGGACAGCGCCAGCAGCAGCTCTCAGAACAGCGTGATCGTCTGTCCCAGCTGGGTGCGGAAGAAGAAAAGAAGCAGGCCAAGCAGGTTCGGCGTCTTGAATCTCAGCTGGCTGCCCTGCAGGACAAGCTGGCCAGTAACGAAGCGGCAGTTCGCAGCCTGGACGACGACCCCAGCCAGTCCGAGCTGGTCAGGCAGCATGCGGATGTGGCCGAGTCTGTGCTTCAGGAGACAGCCCTGCTGCATCAGGGTGATGACGTTAATCGTGGTTTATGGGAACAGTTCCTGCCGCACTGTCGCCAGGAGATCGAGAAGATCTACCAGCGGCTGGGAGTGCAGTTCGATGTTCAGCATGGCGAGAGCTTCTACCACACGCAGCTGGCCGGAGTGGTGGAGTCACTTGAGCACCAGGGCCTGGCGGAATTGAATGATGGCGCGGTCTGTGTCTTCTCCGACCAGTTTGAGACACCGATGATCGTGCGCAAGCAGGATGGTGCCTTCCTCTATGCGACCACCGACCTGGCAACGATCCAGTACCGGATCGAGCAGTGGGATCCGGACCTGCTGCTGTACGTGGTGGATCATCGCCAGTCGGAGCATTTCGACAAGCTGTTTGACGCGGCCCGTCGCTGGCAGGCGTCGGAGTTGAGAATGCAGCATGTCAGCTTTGGTACAGTGCTCGGTGAAGATGGACGTCCTTACAAGACACGTAGCGGTACGGCAGTCGGGCTGGAGGGATTACTCGATGAGGCCGTCAACAAGGCTCACGAGGTGGTCACAGCCAACGACGAGGCGAAGCCGTCGGGGGCCGAGTTATCCGAACAGGAGCGAGATCACGTGGCAGACGTGATTGGTCATGGTGCCATCAAGTATGCCGACCTGTCGCACAACCGGTCCAGCGATTATGTCTTCAGCTATGACAAGATGATGGCTCTCGAGGGCAATACCGCCACTTACATGCAGTACTGTTACGCTCGCGTGCAGAGTATCTTTCGCCGCGGCGAAGTGGATATTGACGGACTGCGAAGTGGCTTTGCCACGATCCAGCTGGAGCATCCTGCGGAACGGGAACTTGCGATTGGCTTGTTGCAGTTGCCTGAGGCACTGGAATTGGTCGTGGCAGACTATCGCCCCAATCACCTGACGAATTACCTGTTCGTGGTGGCCAAGCGATTTGCATCGTTTTTTGAGCAATGCCCGGTACTGAAAGCTGAGAACGATACCGTCCGTGACAGCCGGCTGTTGTTGTGTGACCTGGTGGCCCGTGTGATTCAGCATGGTCTGGACTTGCTAGGAATCGACGTGGTCGACAGGATGTAGGGACGTAACAACTGGATCGATGGCAGGCGGGAGGGAGTCCCATGTCGGTCGACAAATCGACTCGATCAACTCGCTGGCATGACCAGATAATCTGTGGCGATGCCCTCGATCGCTTGCGGGAGTTACCCGACGAGCTGGTCGACACGATCGTCACCAGCCCACCTTACTTTCGGCAACGGGACTATGGTCACCCGCTGCAGCTGGGCCAGGAATCGAGCAGCCAGGGTTACGTGGAGCGGCTGGTCGAGATCCTGCAGGAGTGCCAGCGAGTGCTCAAGCCAACCGGTAGTTGCTGGCTCGTGCTGGGTGACAAGTATCTCGATGGCCAACTGCAGGGGCTGCCCTGGCGAATTGTGCTGGGAATGCAAGCTGGCGGATGGTTACTGCGGAGTGACATCATCTGGCAGAAACCAAATGCGATGCCCTCGGCGGTCAAGAACAGGCCCACCACCGATCATGAATATGTTTTCCTGCTGACGCGGCACACCAAGTACTTCTATGATGCCGATGCGATTCGCGAACCGCATGTAACTTTTTCTTCAGCAAGTCGCATGAAGGGCGGTCGCAAGCACTTCTTTGAACGGGGCAGCACGCCCGAGGCGGGCAAGAACGGCGGCCAGACGAACCTGCATGACGGCCGTTGGGACCAGGCATTTCATCCTCTCGGACGGAACAAGCGAACGGTCTGGAATGTGCCCTTATCTAAATCGCGAGACGGACATTTCGCCGTATTTCCGGAGCAGCTGGTGGAGACCATGCTGGCTGCCGGTTCGCCACCCGCTGGCCTGGTGCTGGACCCCTTCCTGGGAAGCGGAACGACGGCCCTTGTCGCGCAACGACTGGGTCGACACTACCTCGGCATCGACTGCCTGGAGCAGTACTGCCAGCTTGCTCGCGAGCGACTGGCGGAGCGGTGACTAGGAGAGCGACTCTTCATAGGCGGTGAAGATCATCTGACCGGCGCTGGTTTGCAGGACCCGCGTCACGCTCACCCGGACCAGCTCGTGAAGATGCTGGCGACCCCCTTCAACGACGATCATGGTGCCGTCGTCCAGGTAACCGATTCCCTGGTCGTCTCCCTCACCCTGCTTGACGACCTTGACCTGGAAATTCTCGCCCGGCAGGAAAGCAGGCTTGAGTGCCTTGGAGATGTCATTCAGGTTGATCACCGACACGTCATGTAACTGGGCGACCTTGTTGAGATTATAGTCGCCGGTCACGATCTTCCCGCCGAGGTGCTTGGCCAGCAGCACCAGCTTCATGTCGACCGGCTGGTTCACCATCTCCGGCAGCTCTGTTTCGTCAATCGCAAAGTCGATTGTTCGGTTACTCTGAAGCGCCTGCAGGATGTCGAGTCCGCGGCGGCCTCGTGTGCGCCGCATCTTGTCGTTGCTGTCGGCGATATTCTGAAGCTCCAGCAGTACGAATCCGGGCATCACCAGTCGATTGTCAAGGATGTTGGTATTCACCAGCTCGGCGATGCGGCCGTCGATGATCACGCTGGTATCCAGCACGCAGGGGAGTGATCCCTTCAGCTCGCGAGAGAACTCGACGTAAGGGATCACGAAGCGAAAGTCGTTCCGTGTCTGGATCAGCAACGAGATACAGATGTAACAGAGCGGAATACCGATCAACAGCTGGACGGCACCTTTCAACTTGTCCGAATCTTCGACCCCCGAGAACTGCAGGATCGGATCGACGGCCACCCCGATGATATAAGTGAGAAACAGCCCCACGAGGATACCGAAGTAGCTGCAGGAGACAATCTCGATCGGTTTGCGACGCAGTAAGATGTCGAGCGAAACGATTCCGCAGGAAGTCAACAACAAGCCAATCGCAATCAGGAATCCATGCTCATATTGGTCGGGAGAACTGACAATCGAGATGCCGACCCCGGTCGAGATCAGCAGGAAGACAGCGCGCAGTACCCAGAGTGCCATGGCAAAGCCCCCAGCAGATGAATAAATGATGAATCACACACGGATTTCTCCGCAGCCGGGGGATCTGGAAAAAATAGCGGCTCAGGCCCCAGCCAATCAATTAATGCAGGCCTGCATCCTACCACAGCCGCAATTGGAGAATCTAGCATTTGTCATCTGGAAACTGCTCGAGGTAGCTAATCTCCAGGTAGCGATCGGTCATGCCGGCGAGGTAATCTCCGACGGCTCGCGGTAGCCCCTTGTGTTCGATCCGTTGAGAGAACCGTGGCGGTAATTGCTGCGGATGAGTGACAAAATAGACAAACAGGCGGTGCAGCTGCTGGTGGGCGATTTCCCTTGTCGCCAGCAGCGTGGGATGCCGGTAGACATGCTGATGGAGGAAACTCTCCAACTCCGATTTTTCTTCTGCCAGGCTGCCAGTCAGCTGCAGTTGAAAGTCACTTTGCCGTGCCTGCTGTGCGGATTGCCAGTTGGCCTGGGCAAGCTGTTCACTTGTGGTATCGAGCAGGTTGCTGACCTGGCAGTCGATAAGTTCGTGGACGATGGCCCGTCGCAAGTTGTCCTCGTCCGCTGGCCGGCCGCGATCATCGATGCGTTCACAGCAGCGGTGAATCAGCGTCAGTGACTGGAGTTCTTCCAGGCTCACCAGTCCCAGCTTGACAGCGTCATCGGTGTCATGCGCGTCGTAGGTAATGCTGTCGGCTGCGTCGACCACCTGGGCTTCAAGCAGCGGCGTGTGCAGGAATTCTTCCTTGTCGACACGAAAGGCCTGGCTCTCGAGCACTTCCCGACTGAGATTCAAACCTGGCGTGTCGACGTGCCGGCACTCCAGTTCCTCTGCAATGGTGAGCGCGTACTGGTTGTGGGAAAAACCACCCTCGTCTGCCAGGCATTCATCCAGGGCATCTTCCCCGGCGTGGCCATAGGGGGGGTGTCCAATGTCGTGAAACAGTGCCAGGGCTTCGATCAGGTCCTCGTTCAGTCGCAACGTGCGCCCGATCGTGCGAGCGATCGAGGCCACCTCGTGGGTGTGAGTCAGCCGGGTGCGATGGTAGTCGCCCATGTCGCCCGTGAAGACCTGCATCTTGCCACTCAGGCGACGGTAGGCACTGCTATGAAGGATGCGATCGCGATCACGCTGGAAGGGACCACGATAGGGGTGCTCTGTCTCAACAGCCTGGCGCCCCAGCGACTGGTGACTGAACATCGCCCAGGGAGCCAGCAGGGCCTGTTCACGTTCTGCGGTCGTCTGCAGAATCGAGGCTGGCGTGCCTGTCTGATCGTCGTGGTTGGATGTCACTGATCGGTTCCTGTTGTTTGCCAGCCGGGCAGGATGGTACCACTCAGCGGCAGTCTAATTGACCGCCGGGCAGTTGTCAGCTGGCCCAGGGGCTGTTCCTTGTCAGGCCACTGACCCTCTGGTAACGTGGTTAGTTTCCGCCCAGCCGAAATAGCTGACAGGGTTGCTTGGCCGCCTTCGGACCGTCGCTTATGAAAGCCAGCCACACGGACAATGGAGCCTCGGCCAGCCGTCAGCGGCAGGAATGCCGGGACCAGATCCGGATTCGTGGTGCTCGGGCTCACAACCTGCAGAATATCGACCTTGATATTCCGCGAAACCAGCTGGTCGTGATTACCGGGCCGAGCGGCTCGGGCAAGAGCAGCCTGGCCTTTGACACGCTGTATGCCGAGGGTCAGCGACAGTACATCGAAAGCCTGTCGGTTTATGCTCGCCAGTTTCTCGACCAGATGCAGCGGCCCGATGTGGACCTGATCGAGGGTTTGCAGCCGACGATCTGTATCGACCAGCGGCCCGGCATTCAGAATCCACGCAGTACCGTAGCGACGGTCACCGAGATCTACGATTACTTGCGGTTGCTGATGGCCCGCCTCGGTACGCCCACCTGTTACAAGTGTGGCTCGGATATTCTGCAGCAGACGCCCCAGCAGATCCAGGATTCCATCCTGGCGCTGCCCGAGGGGACGCGGACCATGATCATGGCACCCATGGTGCGAGGTCGTCGCGGCAAACAGCGTGAGGTGTTTGAGCAGATACGCAAGGCTGGTCTCGTCCGAGCCCGTGTCGATGGCCAGGTGTATGACATCGACAGCATTCCCGAACTGGCGGCCCGCAAGGTCCACCACATCGATGCTGTGGTGGACCGTGTGATCACCCGTCCCGGTGTGAAGTCGAGGATTGCCGAGTCGATTCAGCTGGCTATTCGATATGGCGATGGCCGGGTTTCGATATGCTACTTCGATGCCGAGGACGAATCGGTCAAGCCTCCGCTGGGTGAGTGGCGTGACGTGATCTACAGCACACGGTATGCCTGCCCGCAATGCAATGTCAATTACGAGGAAGTTGAGCCGCGGACCTTCAGCTTCAATAGCCCCTATGGTGCCTGTCAGGATTGTGACGGGCTGGGGCTGATGCAGCAGTTTGATGTCGACATGATCCTCCCCGACGCCACGCTCACACTGGCCAAGGGTGCCGTGCTGGCCTGGAAAGGAGCCCCGGCTCGGCGCTTGAAGAAACACCGCGAGGCGTGCGCCGAGTTTCTCAGCTCGCGAGGCCTGGACCTCGACACACCGCTGGCCAGTTGGCCGGATCGCCTGCGGCAACAGTTCGTCCATGGTGATGGCAAGAAGTTCCCTGGACTGTTGACCTTGCTGGAAGTGGAGTACGTCAGCACGACGGCACAAAAACGACTCGATCAACTCGACAGCTTCCGCGGCCAGCTGACCTGCCGCAGCTGCCAGGGCACGCGACTGCGGCCGGAGGCGACCAGTATCCAGCTGGGGGGGGCAAGTGTTGACGAGATCACGGCGCTCTCCGTGGTCGAAGCGGAACAGTTTTTCCAGGGACTCAGTTTCGACAAACAGCAAAGGGCCATTTCCGATCCGATCGTCTCCGAAGTACTCAACCGGCTTCGCTTTCTGCAGAAAGTTGGTGTGCATTACCTCACCCTGGACCGGGCGGCTGATACGCTCAGCGGCGGTGAGATGCAGCGGGTGCGACTGGCCAAGAGTATCGGCTCGGGCCTGGTCGGCGTCTGCTATGTGCTGGATGAGCCCTCGATCGGTCTTCATCAGCGGGATAACGCCCAGCTGATCGAGTCGCTGCGGGAACTGCAACAGCAGGGCAATACCGTGCTGGTTGTCGAGCACGATGAGAGCATGATGCGAGAAGCCGATCGTCTGATCGACCTTGGACCCGGAGCCGGAGCCAGTGGCGGTCGGGTGGTGGCCGATGATAATCCGACAGCGGTAAGTGCTGTGGCTGGCTCACTGACAGGAAGCTACCTGCGCGGTGAACTGGCAATCGAGGTACCAGCCAAACGACGCCGTGTCGTTAAGAAGCGAGCGATTCGGCTGGAGGGAGCCCAGCTGAATAACCTCGCTGACCTGACCGTCTCCTTTCCCACTCAGGCGCTGGTCTGTGTGACGGGTGTCAGCGGGTCGGGCAAGAGTTCGCTGGTCAACGAGACACTGCTGCGTGCCATCCAGCGCCGCCTGGGGCTGTCCGCGACCAAGCCCGGCCCGCACAGGGGTTTGCGGGGAGCCAGCCAGCTGGACCGGGTGGTGGAGATCAACCAGCGGCCGATCGGCCGTACACCACGCAGTAATGCCGCTACCTATACCGGCGTGTTCGACGATATTCGCAAGGTTTATGCGAGCACACGCGATGCCAAGGCACGGGGCTACCGGGCCAGCCGCTTCAGCTTCAATGGCAAGCAAGGTCGCTGTGCCAGCTGCCAGGGCCAGGGGCTACAGAAGATCGAAATGAACTTCCTGGCTGACCTCTATGTGACATGCGCCCAGTGCCAGGGACGACGATTCAACAACGGGACGCTGCAGGTCCGCTATCGGGGTCAGACGATTGCCGATGTGCTGGATATGTCGGTGGACCTGGCTACAGAGTTTTTTGAGAACTTTGCCAGCATCCACCGTCTGTTGCGTGGACTCCAGGACGTCGGGCTCGGCTACCTGCCGCTCGGTCAACCCTCGACCACGTTGTCGGGCGGCGAAGCTCAAAGAATCAAGCTGGCCAGTGCGCTAGCCCGGGCCGACACCGGCAGCACACTGTACGTGCTTGATGAGCCAACCACTGGCCTGCATTTTGACGATATCCGCAAGCTGCTTGATGTGCTGGGTCGATTGGTCGACGGGGGTAATACCGTGATCGTGATCGAGCACAACCTGGACGTTATCAAGTGTGCCGATTGGGTCATTGACCTGGGTCCGGAAGGGGGCGCCCAGGGGGGCCGGCTGGTCGCTGCCGGTACGCCGGAACAGGTTGCCGAGGTGGAGGAGAGCTGGACTGGCCAGTTCCTGCGGCCGCTGCTCAACGGCCAGGCGAGCAGCTAGGTTCAGCGCCTGCTCTGCTAACCACTAACGACTGGCGAATGGCAAAGCCAGAAACCGAGTGCCACGGCAGCCAGGCCAGCCAGCAGGTTGGCTGCCACGTTGGCCAGTCCCAGCAGCGGCTGTTGCTGAAAGAGTTCCATCGTATCGAGCCCGAAAGTAGAGAAAGTGGTTAGCGAGCCGAGTATGCCGACCACCACCAGCTTTTGCATGTTGGGTGAGAGTTGGGACATGCCAAGGCCAGCCAGTATGCCGATGGCGAGGCAACCGACAACGTTGACCAGCAGTGTTCCGTAGGGAAACGAGTCGCCCCACCACGACTTGCTGCCCTGGCTGAGGAGATAGCGAGCAACGGCGCCCAGCGAACCGCCGAGGGCAACAATCAACAGTGTCTTCATGGTAGCCACGTTCAGGTGCCGATATCCGGCGTGCGACCCAACAGCCGGCGGCTGTCGTTGGAATTGTCCCGATTGTATGAAAGCTGATGGCTGAAATGAACCGCGTTGGGCTGTCATACCCCAACTGGAGCTCCGCTCGCTTGAAAGAATCGAGCCGATGAAATAACTTGAAACGTTGCACGCGTCCCGCCGCTCAGGGCTTATCGGAAGTACTTGGCGATGCCGCGGCACCATGATTGGAAGACGAGACGATGATGACAGGCAGCGAAACGGCTGAACAACAGGCTTGCAGCGGTGCAGATATCCTCGTTGAGGGACTGATCCGCTGTGGCGTCGAGATCGTGTTTGCCTATCCGGGTGGCGCCAGCATGCCGCTGCACCAGGCGCTGACGCGGTTTGACGACCGACTGAGGACAATCCTGCCTCGGCATGAACAAGGGGGTGGCTTTGCTGCCCAGGGCTTCGCGCGGACGACCGGCAAGGTCGGTACCTGTATGGCGACCAGTGGCCCAGGGGCTACCAACCTGGTGACGGCGATAGCGGACGCGCGGCTTGACAGTATTCCACTGGTGGCGATTACCGGGCAGGTGAAAACGCCGGTCATTGGTTCCGATGCTTTCCAGGAAATACCGATCGTCGAGGTCTGCCGGGGAATTACCAAGCATCACTACCTGGTCACCGATGTGAACGATGTAGCACGCGTGATCCAGGAGGCTTTCCATATTGCCAGTACGGGTCGCCCCGGACCGGTGCTGGTCGACATGCCCAAGGATGTGCAGGAATCGCTGTGCGTACCGAATTGGGATCAGCCCCTGAACCTGCCGGGTTATTCGGCCGCGCCAGCGCGTGCGTCGGATGATGAATTGCAGCGGCTGGCTGCGGTGATCGCCAGTGCACGCCGACCACTCATCTATTGCGGTGGCGGAATCATTGCGGCGAATGCCAGCGAACAACTCCGCCAGTTCGCCCGGCTGACTGGCATCCCGGTGACGATGACAGTCATGGGACTGGGTGCTTTTCCACAAAGTGACGATCTCTGCCTCGATATGCTGGGTATGCATGGCTCGGTCTATGCAAACCGGGCCGTCGGCAACTGCGACCTGCTGCTGGCGCTCGGCGTCCGATTCGATGATCGTGTGACCGGCAAGCTGGAAGAATTTGCCAAGCATGCGACTATCGTCCACGTCGATATTGATGCATCCGAACTGAACAAGAATAAGCCGACGCAGATTGGTATTGTCAGCGACGTCAAGGACGTGCTGACTCGCTTGATTCCGCTGGTTGCGCCGGTTGAGGAGATCGATGACTGGCGGCAGACGTGCCAGCAGATGAAACAGGAGCATCCTTTCTCCTATGACGAACAGTTTGATGGCATCCTGCAGCAGCATGCGATTGCGGAATTGTCGAGATTGACCCAGCAGCGTGATACGATCGTCACGGTCGGAGTTGGCCAGCACCAGATGTGGGCGGCCCAGTTCTTCCACTTTGACGAACCGAGACGATGGCATTCCAGTTCAGGACTGGGAACCATGGGATTTGGCCTGCCAGCGGCGATGGGAGCCCAGGCGGCCAACCCCGATGCCCTGGTGATCGATATCGATGGCGATGGCAGCTTCCAGATGAACATCCAGGAGCTGGCCACCTGTTTCTGCGAAAAGCTGCCAGTCAAGGTCCTGCTGCTCAATAACCAGCACCTCGGAATGGTGGTGCAGTGGGAAGATCGTTTTATGAAGGGCAATCGCGCCCACACCTACCTGGGGCCGATCGATGACAAGGAAGCTCGCGGCGAGGGCGATGGAGCCTTCGTGCAGGATCGCTATCCTGACTTTGTCAGTATCGCCAAGGGATACGGATGTGGTGCCGCAACTATTTCGCGTAAGGGCGATTTGCAGTCAGCGATCCAGGAGATGATCGATTACGATGGTCCCTTTGTGCTGGATGTACAAGTTCCCTACCAGGAACATGTACTGCCGATGATTCCCTCCGGGCACTCCGTGGATGCTATGATCCTCGAGTAAGCTCCGCTCGCCTTGGCCGAAATGACTTTCCAGGTGTGGTATGTCCAGAATCGCGCTTCACTGGCAAATCCTGATCGGCATGGTTGCCGGTGCAACGCTCGGCCTGACACTCAACTGGGGCTGGAGCGACCGCCAGGTGACGGTCGCCAAGGATGACCTGCCGGCCGACGTCCAGCTGCTCTCAATCAGCGATTCGCGTGACCGGATCGTGATCGAATTCAACGAGGGCAAGGGTCTTCAGCGACTGGTTGTCGACCCCTCGCAGGCTACGGACCAGACGCTGCAGACTGTCGACAAGCTCAAGCAGAAACATCCGCGGGAGTTTGGCTGGTTCTACCGCCACGGGCGATCAACGTCGCGCTGGATCGGCGATGCTGGACGCAGCTTCGGCAACCTTTTCCTCAGACTGTTGAGGATGGTGGCGGTACCGTTGATCGTCACCTCCCTGACGGTTGGCATCCTCGGTCTCGGCTCGGCCGGCAAGATCGGCAAGCTCTTCAGCCGTACGGTCCTGTACTACATCTGTACAAGCACCCTGGCGATCATTACAGGGCTGGTCGTTGTCAACATTATCAACCCAGGCGTGGGAAGTGATCTGGCGGCTGGCGGGCCGCCAGATACGACGGTCAGCAGGTCGCTGGGTGAGGTCCTCTTCCAGCAGCTGGAAACGATGATCCCCACCAATCCGATCGAGGCCCTGGCCGAGGCAAACTATCTTTCGATCATCAGTTTCACGATGGCCTTCGCGATCTTCGCCCTGCTGGCAGGCGGCTCTACCGCTGAGACAATTCACAGGCTCTTCAAGGCCTTGGTGGAAGTCATGATGAAGATGACGATGGCAATCATCAGCCTCGCGCCGATCGGTGTGATGCTGCTGATGCTACACGTCACCGCAACCCAGGGTCCGGGGATCTTCCTGGCACTGGCCTGGTATATGCTGGCAGTATTAATAGCTCTGGCGATACATGCCTTTGTGACATTGCCATTGATCCTCTGGCTGGTCGCTGGCCGAAACCCGTTGGACTACGCGCGGTCCATGAGTCCCGCCCTGCTGACCGCCTTCAGTTCGGCATCCAGCAATGGAACGTTGCCGCTGACGATGACCTGTGCTGAGCAGCGAGCGGGGGTTCCGAGCCGCGTGGGGTCTTTTGTGCTGCCCCTGGGTGCCACCATCAACATGGATGGGACTGCGCTCTACGAGGTGATTGCGGTGCTGTTCATTGCCCAGTTAAGTGGGCTGGACCTGACTCTGGCCCAGCAGTTGATCGTGGCTGTGACCGCCCTGCTGGCCAGCATCGGCGCAGCTGGTATCCCGCATGCGGGACTGGTGATGATGATCATCATCCTTGAGGCTGTTGGTCTGCCAGTAGAGAAACAGGCTATTATTATCGCCGTCGATCGGGTGCTGGATATGTGCCGAACCAGTGTCAACGTCTGGAGCGATTCCTGTGGCTGTGCCGTGGTGGCCAGCCTGGAAGAGGAGAGTGTCGCAGCCAGCACCGAGAGCTGACTCGGCCGCCACGAGGATCAATCATTCCTGGGTATGGTTGCCAGGTTCGATTCGAGTAGCTGGCGATCCTTTGGGTCAGCGATCTGCCGGGCTGATTATTCTGGCAGGGATTGTTGTTGATCATTCATGATCGGGCAGCGGCGCGCATAATCCGCTTGGACCTGGCCTGAGAGCTTGAAGTTGCCGGGCCGTTACTTGTCTTGGAACCGGTAAAGGCGACCGCCGGAGAGGTGCGTGCCGAAATAGACGTCCCCATCTTCGTCCTCGCCGAAGGTCAGCACCGGCAGCTTGGACCAGGGAATCGTATAGTTCGTGCCTGCCTGGTTGTCCTTGGTCAGGTCCAGTGCCCACATGATGCCAGACACATAGTCGGCATAGATGTACTTGCCCGCCAGTGCCTTGACTCGATCGCCACGGTAGACGTGTCCACCGGTAATCGACTTGCCAACCGTGTGATTGTATTCCAGGATCGGGTCGATCATGTCACCAGCCTCATCGGCTCCGGCGGCTCCGAATTTGTGGCGAGCTTCACGAAGATTCCAGCCGTAATTGCCACCTTTCACAACCACGTTGATCTCTTCCCAGATATCCTGGCCCACATCGGCGGCAAACAGGGAACCTGTCTTGCGGTCGAAGGAGAGCCGCCAGACGTTGCGGAAGCCATAGGCATAGATTTCAGCACGGGCTCCCTCGACGCCAACAAAGGGGTTGTCGCGTGGAATTGCGTAGGCCTTGCCTGCGTCGTGACGGTCGACGTCGATCCGCAGGATGGATCCGTGCAGGGTGCCCAGATTCTGGCCGTTCTTGAAGGGGTCATTTGCCTTGCCGCCGTCCCCCAGTCCAACGTAGAGATAGCCATCGTGGCCAAAAGCAATCGTGCCGCCGTTATGGTTCCAGAACGGTTGCTTGATCCGCATCAACTCGACCTCGCTGGCCGGATCTGCCTTGTTGGGATCATCCTTGGAGACGGTAAAGCGGGAAATGACCGAGGTCCGGGCTGCATCCTTGATCGTGTAATAGATGAAGAAGTGACCGGTCTTGCGGTACTCGGGATGGAAGGCAAAACCAAGCAGCCCTTCCTCGTTCATCTTGTCGGCATATTGTACCTTGGCTTCGAGGTCGAAGAAAATCGTCGTCTCAGCGACCTCCTGGTCGTTGTCCATCACGTGGATCTTGCCCAGCTGGGAGGCGACAAAGAGGCGGTTCGAGTTGTCCCCGGCGTGAGTGATGACGATCGGTCGATTGACGCGAATGTTCGGGAAGGCAATTTCGACTTCCACCGGCAAAGTTGCCTGCTCGTCGGCATTCAGTCCGGAAAGCAGCGAGCTGGTGGAGATGGCAAGTAAAATCAGCAGGCCTGACGTGATGCGAGTCGTTGGCATGGCTCTCTCTAACCTCATGCGTGAAATCAAATTTAGTCATCACCCGCAGCGGCAAGGCCCGCTGCCTGGCGAGGTCCTAGTTGAGGACCTTGAGAAGGTTGACACGGAAGATCAGCGTTTCGTTAGGACCTATGTCAGCACCCGCTCCGCGTGTTCCATAACCCAGCGTGGAGGGAATATAGAGTTCCCATTCATCGCCTTCCTTCATCAGCTGGAGGGCTTCAGTCCAGCCCTTGATCACGCCATTGACCGGGAATTCGGCTGGCGTGCCACGCTTGATCGAGCTGTCGAAGATCTTGCCGCTAATCAAGCGTCCCTCGTAATGGACCTGCACCTGGCTGGATGCCTTGGGAGTTACCCCGGCGCCTCTCTTGAGGACCTTGTACTGCAGTCCACTCTCTGTTGTCTTGACTCCATCTTTCTTGCCATTGGTGGCCAGGAACGCGGCCCCGACCTTGGCATTCTCAGCGGTAGCCTTCTTGGCTGTTTCCAGTTGCTTGGCCTGCATCTGCTTCTGGAATTCAGTAAATGCCTCTTCCAGTTCCTCTTCACTCAGGGCCAGTTCCTTGCCGGCGAGGGCGTCGGCCATGCCGCGCAGAACGACTTTCAAGTCGACCTCGATACCCTGCTGTTTCATTGAGCCGCCAATCTGGCTGCCGATTGCATAGCTGGCTCGCTGTGTCAACGTTTCCAGCTTGGGAGGTGCTTCGGCGGGCGTATCCTGTGCCTGAAGTTGGACGACGGCAGTCAGGGACAGCATGATGGCAATCGTGGTCAAGCGTCTCATAGGATGCTCCTTGGTGGCTGGCCTGGTGGCATCCCAGCAGGCCAAGGTTGAACTGGCTCGGGCAGCGACCCGTCACCAACTATCATAATTAGACCAGTTTCCATGGTGAACGGTAAGGGCGGGTGAGGTGTTGCTGAGCTTCCGTATCGCCGATCACTTTCTCAGTCTTGGGGTCCCAGCGGATCTCGCGTCCGAGTTCACAGGAGGCATTACCGAGGTGGCAGGCCGTGGCGCTGCGATGACCGATCTCCACATCGCAGACAGGAAGTTCACGAGTCTTGATACTGTTGAGGAAGTCCGCGTAGTGGTTGTTGCTGACTTGCAGATGCACATCGTCGTCCGTCAATGGCTGCTTGATGATCGAGTCCGGCGTGCTCGAGAGCTTGCCACGATTGACGAAGATGGATCCCTTGCTACCAACAAATGTTGTACCGCCAGGCACGTCCGCCTGTTTTTGGCCCACGATCATGACGACATCATTGGGATACTGGTAAGTAATCCGGCAGGTTTCGGTGACGTCGTGCCACTTCTTGGGGTGGAAGGTTGACTCGCCACTTACTGCCAGCGGGCCACTGTCGTCGACACCCATACCCCAGTGCGCGATATCGATGTGGTGGGCGCCCCAGTTGGTCATCTGGCCGCCTGAGTAGTCACGGAAGAAGCGGAAGTTGTAGTGCACGCGTTTCTTGTTGTAGGGGTGATACGGTGCCGGGCCGAGCCACATCTCGTAATCGATTTCCGGCGGCGGTTCGGAATCAGGAATCGGTTCGCCAGGATGATTGGGGCCAGGGATACCAACCAGAACTTTTTGAAGTTTACCGATCCGGCCTGAGCGGACCAGTTCACAGGCAAGTCGAAAGTTGCCTGCCGAACGCTGCTGGGAGCCGGTCTGCAGGACCCGCTTGTTGTCACGGACCGCCTTGACCATCTCTCGACCCTCACGAATGGTCAGTGTCAGTGGCTTTTCGCAATAGACGTCAAGTCCTGCCTGGCAGGCCTCGATGGCTGGTAGCGCGTGCCAATGGTCGGGTGTCGAAATCACGACCGCATCCAGGTCGCCGCGATCAAGTAGTTTCCGGAAGTTGCCATATCCCTCGCATTTTCGGCCAGCATTCGTGACTTGTTTGACGGCCCGGGCGACGCGATCGGAGTCGACATCGCAGACGGCAACCGCATTATTAAGGAAGGCTCGCAAGTTGCCGCCGCCGCGTCCACCGACACCGATGTGCCCGGTAATTATTCGTTCGTTGGCACCGAAGGCACTGCCTGGAATGACCAGCGGTAGAGCGAATACTGTGCTGGCGGCGGCTGACTGTTTGAGGAATCGGCGACGGGTTGTGCCTCGGGTTGTCATCAGCGCGTCCTTCTCGAGAGGGCTGGTTGAGGATGCGGTTGAACTTCAGAATGCTGCCACCAGGCTCGCATTGTAGGTGAGTCGGTCGCAGCTGGCGACTACTGCCTGAGGCTGACCGAGTGGAAGCACAACCTGTCAGGCCATATAATCCAGCCCGCAAGCTGACCCCGCTGTCGCGAGAGGAGAAACTGATGAAACGTCTTGATCGCCGTACATTTATTGCCTCCGGTGTGTCCACTGCGGCCGTAACATCCACGTTGGCTGGCCGCCAGCCAGTCGCCGCAGGCGACGACGATAGTGCCTCGCTCGGCAAGACGATGCACACTAAGTTCGCGGTCAATGTCGAAATGTGGTGGAGTCGGTTGCCCTTTCTTGAGCGAGTTCGCAAGGCCGCCAGCCTGGGCTACCCAGCCATCGAATTTTGGCCGTACGAGAACAAGGACCTGGATGAGCTGGTCACGCTGACCGGCGAACTGGGCCTGGCGATTGCCCAGTTCACCGCCTGGGGTTTCACGCCGGGCATGAACAATCCGAAAAACGAGGATCGTTTCGTGGCCAAGATCGAGGAATCGTGCCAGGTTGCCAGGCAACTGAAGTGCAAGAAGATGACCGTCGTCGCCGGCAACAACCAGCAGGGAATGAGCCAGCAGGAGATGCTGGCCCAGGTGGTCAAAGCACTTCGGCGAGCAGCACCGATCGCCGAGCAGCAGGATGTGATGCTGATCCTCGAGCCGATGAACGGCCGGGTCGATCATCCCGGTCATTGCCTCTATGGCAGCCCGGATGCGATCGAGATCTGCAAGCAGGTTGACTCCAGCCATGTGAAGATCAACTGGGATCTCTATCACATGCAGATCACCGAAGGGGATCTCTGTGGTCGCATGAAAGAGGGCTTTCCCTGGATCGGCTACCTGCAGCTGGCAGACCACCCGGGCCGCAACGAACCTGGCAGCGGCGAAATCCACTACAACCGGGTGCTCAAGCAGGCCCTGGAGCTGGGTTACCGTGGTTACGTTGGCCTTGAATGTCGGCCCAAGACAGACGAAGTGACGGCTGCTCGGGGCGTGAAGGCTGCGGACGTCTGGTAAGCTCTGCTGTTGGTACTCCCGCT
>CAUZOB010000023.1:0-34796 GCA_963581185.1 Planctomycetota bacterium
TTGGAGCAGAATCTCCGACCAGCAGGCTGTCACGATAGATTCCGTTTCCGGTGACTCGATATAGTCGCTGGGCGATATTCGTGCGTTCCACTTCCAGCGTCGCTTCGCCACCAGCTGTAATTCGCAGGCGCCGACCACGATAGCCAAAGCCATCCTTGCGGAACTCGTATCCATGGCTGCTGACATGAAAGTAGATGTCGGTTCCGACCAGGCCCGGTTCGTCAATCGCCACAATACCGTTGCTGTCGGTGTAGTGACGGACCTTGTCGACCCGCCTCAATTCCACCAGCGGTACACCACGACGGGTTTCTCGGTCGATCACCTGGATCTTGAAGAAACGATCATCTCGCTGGGCAGCAAGATCCACGCTGCCGGCGAACGACAGGACAACGGCCAGGTAGATAAGTCGACGCAGGATGGCGTTGTCTCTCCGCGTGGTGCTATTTTCCATAACGCTTGAACTCCATCGGTTCATCCTGGTCGAACAGATCAAGTCCGGTTTCGCTCAGCACCCGCCGCAACTGGGCCGGCGACGCAGTGATCGTGCCGCTTTTGTGCTGGGTTTCAACACCGTTCTTGTCGCGTTCGGTGCGAATCACCACCTCACCGTCCATACGGCCCTGTTCAATCGCCTCGATCACCTTGTCCTCGTCCATCAGCAGCACTTGGAGCCGACCCTTGCGTGTGAACTCATAAGCCGCGATCACATAGTTGACTTTGTCGTCGTCGACCTGCTGCCAGCTAATGAAACTCTGCTCGCCAACCTTACTCGTGAAAAGCAGATTCCGCTCAATTTCCAGTTCCTTTTCACCGTTGATTTCCACGTAGATCGATTCCATCGTGGCCTTGGTGTCTGGCTTGCGAGCGACCGTAAAGGGCGGCGGCGGAGGGTCGTCTCGATCTGCATCCTCGTGGATCACCTGCCAGTACCCGACAAGCTTCTCGTCAACTTCACTGGTCTCGTCATCCGAGAGCGGATGCAGCGACGCCGGAACACCACAACCGGTTTCCAATAGCAAGAGAAGTGCCACAGCCAGCAGTAGTGCAGGGCGGTACACAAGGACCATCTTTCGCTCCTATTTCATCTGCAAGTAACTGAACAGGTCACACAGTTCCTGAGGAGTCAGCTTTTCCAGGATTCCATCCGGCATCAGGGACAGCGGCGACGCTGCCAGCGAATCGATGTCTGTCCTGGCGATTCGCTGTATGTTGTTCTTGGCATCCACCAGCGTTACGGCGGCAGCATCCTGCTTGGCCAGCAGGCCGGTTAGCACCTGGCCGCTGTTGGTGGTGATCACGTACGAGAGATAGTCTCGCCGTACGACGCTACTGGGGTCGACGATGTTTGCCAGCAGTGCGGCGCGGTCAGCCCGGTTTTCGTTCGTCAGGTCTGGCCCCAGTTGCTTGCCTTCACCCTTGAGCTTGTGGCAGCTGCCGCATTGCTTCTCGTAGATCAAGCGGCCTCGTACCAGGTCGCCCGATCCGTTCCGCAGGTCGTTGTTGAATCGCCGCATGGTGGCAAGTTTCTGATCGGGAGTCCCTGGACCGACGCGACCCCAGAGTTTTTCCACCAGCTGGTTGAGTTCGTCGTTCTTGAAAAGGGCCACGATTCGAAGCTCAATGGCGCTGACGTCCTTGGCAGCAATCTTCTGGCCCTCGACCTGTTGAACAAGTTTCAGTGCCGATTCCGGACGGCCCAGCAGTATCTGGCGAATGCCAGCCTGGGTTGCTGTGGGAAATGCACCGTAATGCTCGAGCAAGTGGCTGGCGATCTGCGGATCATTGAACTTGCCAAGCAGGGAAATCGCTTGAGTGCTGACCTTCACATCCTGCTGGGGAACAGCGAGCGTGAGCAGATGCGGAATCAAATCCTGCTGACAATAGGGGCCAACCAGATCGAGGTATTGAGCCAGCATGTCTGTCTGGCTGGTCTGCTGAATCCGCTCAACCAGGTCCGTATAGGCGGCAGGGATATCGGCGAGCAAGGCCCAACGAATCGCCAGCGGCTGGGCTGGGTCCTGTTTCCAGCGGGCCTGGATATATGCAGCCAGGCGACCCTCGATCTTGTCATGCACCTGGGGTGCGTCGGTCGGGGCCGATTGCAGGTTAAGCTGCGAGAATTGTTCGTAGAGACCACCCTGGCCAATCCCATCAGCTACCTGCTGCCGCTGTTCCAGGCCCTCAATAATCGCCAACTCAAGTGGTTGCCGCCGGTCGGTCGTCGTGCGGGCGAGTAAATCCGCGCAACAGTCGTAGAACTCACTCTTGCCGGCAGCTGCCCAGCGTCGCACGAGGTTGGTTCGCAGTCCACCGAGCAACGACGACGACCAGCTTGGCTCGCTGCTGAAATACCTTACCAGTTGTTGTGGATTCTCAAGGGCACTGGATTCTATTGCCCACCAGGAGAGGAGTGGGATACGAGCCTCCTCGAAGTCCAGGTTGCGGGCAAAAAGTGGAAAGAGGATTCGTCGGGCGCTGCTTGCAGGCAGCCGACGGGCGGAGACGATCAGTTGGCGACGGACGGAAAGGTCATGATCCTGTGACGCGCGGGCAACAATGGCCTTCAGTTCGGTCGCCGTCAGATCACCGTGATCACAGCAGAGTCGTACAACCCAGCGGCGAACATGGGCCGATGTATGTTCCAGCAGGCTGGTGGCGGCCTGGCCATCGAGTCCATCAACGGCATGTAGAGCCCAGGTCGCCTCCAGGGCCAGGTCGTCATCGTCCGCTGCGGTCGCCAGTTGAAGTAGGCGCGGCACGATTGACTTGTCGCCTCGGGCGGCAAGGTGCACTCGGGCACGATCGGCGAACCACTGGTTGGGATGATCCAGCAGGTCAACCAGCTGATCGAGACTCAGCTTGTTGATGTCGAAGGGCTCGATACTGGCTGCCTGGCTGCCGCGGACCTGGTAAATACGGCCGTTGCTACGGTCCCAGTCAGCATCCGGATCGGGATGTGCCGTGCGACGGTCATGAAAGTCGCAGACATAGATCGAACCGTCTGCTGCCAGGCAGACGTCGGTGGCGCCAAACCAGCTATCGTTGGCCTTGAGAACTTCGCCCTGGTAGCTGGCGCGAAAAGTTGAACTGCTGGGCTCAACAAGCCAGCTGGAGATGCCGTGACCAAGGAAATTACCTGCGATGAAACGCCCGCGATAAGCGGCCGGCAGGTTGTCGGCCAGGTAAATCGTGCCGCCAGTCGGTGGGCCGCCCGGAACCTGGTCGCGATCGACCTTGTCGAAAAATCCGTAGGTGTATGGATTGTGCAGCGGGCCATGCTTGGTAAAGCTCTTGCGATAGTATGCTCCCTGCAGAGCGTGGATGAAGGGACCACCGTTGGTGCTGTAGAACAGCTCACCGTGCTGGTTAAATGTCAGACCGAAGGTGTTGCCGCCGCCCTCGCAGAACAATTCAAACTTGTCCTTGCCCGGATGATATCGCCAGACACCCTGCTGGAATTCGATCCCGCGAATCTGGCAGGTCGTGGTGCTGCCGTTGACGCCATACAGCCAGCCGTCGGGGCCCCAGGTCAGGTGGTTGGCCATCGACTGTGCGTCCTGCATGCCAAAACCCTTGAGCAGCACGCGCGGATCGCTGTCGGGCTGGTCGTCGTGATCGGCGTCGGGATAGAAAAGCAGGTAGGGAACCTGCAGCACGTAGACCCCGTTTTCACCAAAAGCGAGTGCGGTGGCGAGATTCAGCCCGTCAACGAAATCTCGAAAACTGTTGGCGCGGCCATTGGCGTCGAGGTCCTCGAGGATCGTGATCCGGTCAGCCCCGCGGGGGCCATGGGGCGGCGGCTTGGGTACACGGTCATAGACAGTACGTGACCAGCGATCCACCTTGACGCGTTTGAGTCCGGCTGGATTCGGGTACTGGATGTACTGGATTGTCCAGAGCCGTCCACGATCATCCATCTTGACCAGGATCGGCTGGCGCACATCCGGTTCAGCTGCCACCAGTCGAACCTCAAGTCCGGCGGCAACTGCCATCTGGGAAACGGCCCGCTCCGGCGAATGGCCCTGGCCAGCGACAGGAATCGCCGGCTGCAGCATCAGCAGCAGGGTTAAGAGAGCAGATCCCAGGTAGATGGGCCAACGACGCATATCCTATTCCAGTCCGGCGAGCACTTTCGTTTCGGCAAAGTTGCGAATTCCAGCCACAGCACCGATGCCGGTCACACAGCAGGCACCACTGGCAGCTGCCAGGCGGGCGGATTCCAGCACGGGCAAGCCGTTCACAATACCGGTAATGTAACCTGCCACAAAACTGTCGCCGGCAGCTGTGGTGTCCAGCACGGGACCGGGCGGTGTGATGGCGGGAATCTCCAGCCATTCACCGCTGGTCGGACTTAGCAGCGCACCACGATGCCCCAGCTTGATTCCGATAATAGCATCCGTGTTGAAGTTCCGCAGCTTTTCGATCATTTCTCGTGGCTCGGCGGCACCGGTCTGCGCCAGACCCTCTCGCTCGCTGGGAAAATAGGCGTCCAGGTGTGGCAGGATCTTGTCCAGCGGCGATAACGTGCCACCGTCACCGGCCGCGTCCATGACGGTCAGGCAGCCGGTCTGGCGAATCGCCGCAAGGCACTCAGGCAAGTCGTTCTCCAGGCTGCCAAACAGCCCGTAATAGCCAAACAAGGCAACTTTCGCCTGGGCAAAAATGTCCAATCGATCGAGAATCATCTCTCGGCTAAGCAGCCGCGAGGCACCGCCATGATAGGCAAACACCTGCTCGCCCGATGGATCGATGATGACAGCTGTCGCACTGGTAACTTGTCCCTGGCAACGGATCATCAGGTCATTGTTCATGCCCGACTGGCTGAATGTCTCCAGCAGGTGTGTGCCCCAGTGATCATCGCCAACACACCCAAGGCCGGCAACATTCAGTCCCAGGGCAGCCATCACTCGGCCCGCATTCGAAACGATTCCACCGCTGCCGACCACTAGTGGATCGATGCGGTGCAGCTTGTTCTCCTGCAGTGGCCGGTCAATCGGGACCGGGCGAATCGGCAGGTCGACACAGCACTCGCCAGACACGATACAGTCCAGGACCATCGACTTGGCATCCAGTTGAAGAAGGGGCCAGCAAAAAAGCAGGTGTACCCGAGTCGGCGCACGCCTTCGACAGGTGATACTATATCCTGCTTATGTTGGCAGCGGCAGTGCCACAATCAACCGGTGAGATTAGACCGAGTGTGGGGACGGATTTTATGGCGGTAAGCAAGTCGCTTGATGAAAAGATCAGCCGAATCCTGTCGGACTCCAGTTGCCAGGACTTTATCCTGGCAGATGCCAAGGATGCTGACATGGGTTTTGGACTCGCCGCTCCCGGTCCCAATCGTGGCGACAATGCCGACCAGTTTCCCTGGCAGACGATTGACCAGTACCGGCAGGCGATGCGCGAAGTGACCCAGCAGGGGCTGGTCGACATTATGCTGATGAGCGCCAGCACGAGTGAACAACTGACAATCAAGGAGCGTCTGTTCGACAACTCAACGGTGACCCCGGCAGCCCGGGCGAACGATACAACGGATATCTGGCTGGGAATGAGCGGTGGCTATACAGCTCAGCCATCGCGTCCCTTCCAGACAGCCACGATCGACCAGATCCAGGCCGGCTGCTATCCCTGCGATCCTGACCAGCGGGCACGTGGCGCGGACCTCGGCCTGTATTCCATGACATTCAATAATCGGCTGGACGAGGATCACGAGTCACTGACCGCTTACAAGTCCTTTCGGCTGGAAGCGGAACAGAAGCAGTTTCGTCACTTCCTCGAAGTTTTCGCGCCGAACGCAGCGGATAATCTGGCCACGGACGACATCCCCAGATTCGTGAACGATGCCATTTGCCGAACCCTGGCCGGTGTCGTCTCCTCCGGCCGACCACTGTTCCTGAAGATGCCCTATTTTGGCCCGGCGGCGATGCAGCAACTGGTTGCCTACGACAGCAGTATCATCGTCGGCATCCTCGGCGGTCCGGCCGGGACGACTCACGATGCCTTCCGCATGCTCTGGGAAGCAAAGAAGTACGGAGCCCGAGCAGCGCTGTTTGGCCGCAAGATCAACCAGGCCGAGGACCAGCTGTTTTTCATCGAGATCCTCCGCGCCCTGGCCGATGGCAACGCCGAACCAGAGGACGCCGTTCGGCAGTACCATGCCGGCCTGGCTGACCGATCGCTGACGCCACACCGACCACTCGAAGAGGACCTGGTCCTTACGCAGTTATAGAATGACTCGCTCAACCACCTGTCTGTAATCAAGTTTGACACCTTAGGGGAAATGCGATGAAGCGTCTTGGGCTCAACACACTGTCGATAATTGTCGTTCTGTTGATGACGCTGATCAGCTGGCCAGTTCTGGGGGCTGATAACTGGCCCCAGTTCCGCGGTCCAACTCAAAACGGACATGTCGCTGGCTCGCCGCTGGTGACGTCGTGGTCTGAAAAAGAGAATATCCGCTGGCGACTGGATGTTCCGGGTAGCGGCTGGTCCTCGCCCGTGATCTGGGGAGACCAGTTATGGATGACCGCTGCCCTGGACAATGGCCATACGCTGGCTGCCATTTGTGTGAGCAAGCAGGGTAAGCTGATCCACCAGGTAAAGATCTTCTCAATCGATGAACTGGAAGCGAAAAACGCGCTCAACAGTTTCGCTTCGCCATCGCCTGTGGTGGAGGCGGGCCGCGTCTACATTCACTTTGGGAGCTACGGGACCGCCTGCCTTGATAGCACGAATGGCACAATCCTCTGGTCCCGACAGGATATTAACCTCGATCACCAGGAGGGTCCCGGATCATCACCGGTCCTGTTTGAGGACCTGCTGATTTTTCATTGTGATGGGCGGGATGTCCAATTCCTGGCGGCACTCGATAAGCGAACCGGTAAGACTGCCTGGAAGACAGGGAGGTCGATTGACCTCTCGGTGGTCAATGACTACCAGAGAAAAGCATTCTCTACCCCAACGCTCTTGAGCAGCGGTGGCCGGATGCAGCTGGTCAGCTCAGCTGCGCAGGGTTGCTATAGTTATGACCCCGGGACTGGCGAGGAATTATGGCGTGTCCGCTATCCTGGCTTCTCTGCTGTGCCACGCCCTGTCACGGATGGCACGCGAGCCTTCGTTGTGACGGACTTTGGCAAACCGGAAATGTGGGCGGTAAGGCTGGATGGTCGTGGCGACGTTACCGAATCGCATGTCGACTGGACAGCCGCTGTCGGCATCTCCTCCACTCCGTCGGCAGCGCTGATAGACGACTTGATCTACCAGGTGGCTGACAAAACAGGAGTAGTCAGTTGCCTGGATGCCAAAACGGGTGAATTAGTCTGGCGGCATCGCGCCGGCGGATCCTTTTCCGCCTCGCCGATCCACTCTGACGGCAGAATCTTCTTCTTTGACCGGGACGGCAAGACGACGGTGCTGGCTGCCGGACGAGAGCTTAAGCAACTGGCCGTGAACGAGTTGAGTGAGGGGTGTATGGCATCGCCGGCAGCTAGTGAAGGGGCCATTTACCTGCGTTCGGCCACGCACTTGTATCGTATTGAGGCGGCCGCCAGCCAGCCGTGAGTTACTCGCTGTGGACAATTTGCGTGTGAACCGCAGCAGCCAGGATGCCCTCCAGCGACAGTGGCAGGCTGTGATAATTTCCCTGGACCCAGTCGTTGAACTGGTCAGCGTAATGCGGGCTGCCCGGATGCCCAGATTGACTCTGCCCGTCCATTGCCAACATCTCTGGCGGCGAGCTGCCCATGTCGTGAAGCAGTCGATAGCCGCCGCCCGACATCGCTTCAAAATTCGGACCCTCACCTGTATTGCCGACTGTCACCATGTCCCCGTTGACCGCCACCGCTGGCTGATCCAGCAGCGACCCCAGCTCACCTCGCGTTGAAAGTACATGTCGCAAGGACATCTTGTGCAGCGAACCCCATTGCCACTTATCAGTATCCTCACCCAGCAGCTCGGTCGCTTCGACAATGGCTGCCAGCATCGTTTCCCGAACCGCGTCTGCATGGTTGCCATTGGCAAACCAGCCGAGTTGGTCCTGCTGCAGAAGTCGTCCCGCCAGGCCGAGGCAACTGCGTGAAAGCAATAACTGCTGGCTGGCAGGAAATCGCTCGCTGGCAATCCGCCGGCACCAGCAGCGGAAGAAGATATTGAAGATCGCGGCTGCAGCACTGTCGGCAGTGCTGCGGCAGTCCCACGCTTCAAGCGTATCGATCACCCAATCGAATTCGGGCCCCTCGTGGTTTTTCAGCTGCTCAACCAGCAGCGGTACAGTTGCCACAGCCCGTCCGGACAACACGTCGTACTGCATCTGCTTGCAGTCTTCGAGCGACAGCTGAGGCTGTTGTTCAATCATCTGGCGGATGCGGACGGCCCGGTGGCCGCTAATCCAGCAGCCAGCCATAGGGAAGGGATAATCGGGCGGCGCCACACGGTTGTTGGCTGAAGCAATCCAGCCCTGTTCCGGGTTCTGCAGTCGCGGCATGCCTTCAAATGGAATGTAACCCTGCCATTGATGCTGCGGATCCCAGCCAGGTCGATAGCCCCGGCAGGCAATCGTCCTCAAGGGGACACGGCCGGTGGCGAGAAAGCCAACCTGGCCCTCGGTGTCGCCGACCATCACACTGAAAGTGGGAACGTGCCAGGGGCGGGCAGCTTCCTGGAAGGTTGCCACGTCTGTGGCACGGCCCATATCGAGCAGCGCCTGCAGCCAGCCACCCTGGTAGGCTCCCACCCACTTGATCGAGACGGGGCCGGTATCACGAGCCTCGGGAGGGAGAATGTCCTGGACCAGCGGGCCATTGTGCGTGGTCACGACAGCCAGTTCCTCGTCCGCTTCACCCGCCACAGCAATCGACTCTATCCGAGTGCTGGCTGGAATCGACTGATCGCCAAGCATATAACTGCCCGGCTGGTCGGGGTCCGGACGTTCCTGGTAGAGATCTCGCTGCGAACAGATATTGTTCGTGATGGCCCAGCCAACCTGCTCGTTGCGTCCGAACATCACGACCGGCATTCCGACGTAGGCCATCCCGGCGACGTTGAACGAACCGCCCGCAAGGTGCACTTCGTACCAACAGGACACTGCTTCGAAAGCGATGTGTGGATCGCTGGCGACAAGTGCGCTGCCAGTAGAAGTTCGATTGGCTGCGATCACCCAGTTGTTGCTGCCGATGCCTTCATCCGGCTGGCTCATGACGTGCCCCACTGCCTCGGGGTCGCCATCGCCCGGCGGATAGCTACCGGCTGGCATGATGCTCTCACTATCCTCTTCACCCTCAAGCAGCTGTTCGTAAAGCGGGCCTTCACCGAGTGTGCGATAGGCAAGTTCGGGGATCACAATCACCGGGAACCGGCCGGTCAGGTACCAGCGGAACTCGGATTCAATCGCCAGGCAGTCTTCTGGTCTCCAGAGTTCGGGCTGGTAGCCTAGCAGGTCGAATTCAATCGGCAGATTCTGCAGCGAGCTGCTGATGACAGCATTCACGCCGCGGCAGTAAGCGTCGACGAGTTGCTGGGTCTGCTCGTCAAGCCGCTGCCACTCGTGCTGGGCAATGTGATTGAGCCCGATGGTGCGAACGGTTCGGTCCGATTCCAGGCCAGCCGGGCCGAGGATCTCGGAGAGTCGCCCGAGCGCCTTGCGGCGCAGGTAATCCAGCTGAAAGAGGCGATCCTGGGCCATTGCCAGGCCGAAGCCATAAAAGATCGCTTCGTCAGTGTCGCCGACCAGGTGGGGAATACCGAGGCGGTCGCGGTGGATGGTCACGTCGGCTGCATCGGCCAGCAGCAGGGTCGAGTCCAGATCGGGAACCCGCCGGGCCAGTTCTGCAGCCCACCAGAGGTCGAATTGTTCTCGAGTCAGCTGGTGATCCTGCAGCAGCTGGTCGATAGACGTGCCGCTGCCGAGTTGCAGGAGTATTTCCGAGGATGGTAGGTCGATCATGATGCACGCGGCGAGGGGCGTAAGGGAGGCTTAATGGCGGAGTAGGAATTCGTTGGCATTGAGCAGGGCATGCTGCAGATCGCGCATCGCCGCGGCGCGATCGCCGACGGCTTTGAAGTGCTTGTGGGCAATCCGGTATTCCTGCCGCGTCGGTCGACGACTGAGCGTCGCCAGGTAGACATTCTCAATCACCTCGCTATCAGCAAGACCCTGCGTCAGCCACTGACCGAGCCTGGAATCCGGAGCGTCGATCTTGTCGAGAATGCTGGGGTTGTTAAGCAGGTGAATGACCTGGTTGAGTGTGGGGTCTGTGTCCCTGGCACAGTCACAAGCGACGTCGCGTATCGGCCTGGTAAAGGCCTTGAGGAACTTGTGGTTGACATTGCCCTCGGCCAATCCGACTGCGGTTGTTCCCAGCGGGTAGCCCTCAAACACTTCCGGAATCCCTGTCGCTGTGCTGATCGCATCGAGGATCTGTTCGGCAGTCAACAATCGTACGATGGGAGCAACGAAATAACGCGAGGCATCCGCAGCCCGTTCTCCCTGGACAACCGTGTCGCGGGAACTCAGCTGGTAGGTGCTGGAATTGAGGATCATCTCGACCACCGGCCGCACACGGTAACCCTCTTCGATAAATCTGCTGGCCAGCAGGTCCAGCAACTCGGGGTTGGAAGGGGGATTGGAGCGGCGGAAGTCATCGATCGGTTCCACGATTCCCTGCCCCATCAGGTGGTACCAGATGCGGTTAACAGTGGAGCGAGCGAAGAACTGGTTTTCATCGGTTGTCAGCCAGTTGGCCAGGCCGCTGCGGCGATCTGGCGACTGGGAGTCCGTTGCGGTGACAACTCCGAAAGCGGCCGGCGTGAGTGGCTCTTCCGTGCCCGGCATGGTGACGTCACCGTCCTGCGCCAGAAAGACAACTTCATCATCCAGCCCAAAACGGATGCCCTTGAGCCTGACCCGTGAAAAGTGAGCGGACAGCTCATAGTAGTTGCGTTGGCTGATCGACTCGTAAGGATGATTGTGGCACTTGGCGCATTGAATCCGCACTCCCAGAAAGAGCTGGGAAAATGATTCGGCGGCGTCGGTCGGTGTGCGGGCGATACGGTAAAAGTTGGCTTCCGGATAGTGGATCGTATTGCCTCGACTGGTCAGGATTCGTGCGGCGACCTGGTCCAGCGGCTGGTCATCGGCAAAAATCCTGATCAGGAAACGGTGGAAGCTGTGCACGCCTCGCAGTGAGACCGCCTCGCGGTTGGCTCGCATCACATCAGCCCACTTCAATGCCCAGAAGCGGGCGTATTCCTCGCGTTCAAGCAGTTCAGATATCAGCCGCGTTCGCTTGTCCGGGTCGTCTGAATCCAGAAACGCACGGGCTTCGGCCGGCGTGGGGATTGCACCAATTGCATCGAGATAGACTCGCCGCAGGAAGATCTCGTCCGTTGCCAGGCCGGCGGGCTTTAGTTGAAGCTGAGCTTGCCTGGCGAAAACCAGTTCGTCGATCGGATTGTGTGCGCGGGGAGATGCGAATTTGAAGTCCTCGTCGCGATTAATGTAGGTCAATCGTACGGTCTCGATGCGGTCCAGGAAGCGGACCAGCACAGCTGCCTCGGCCGTGTTACTGAAGCTCACCTGCCCATCGTCGCTTACCGTGGCAGCAGCATTGTCGGCCATTTCAAAGACTGCCAGGCCGGTCACATCTTCCACCGATCCGTCGGAAAAGTGGGCGCGGGCCAGTAACTGCTGTTGAGGCGCGGAACGATGAAGTTCCGCTACCGAGGGGATCAGTTCGAGTTGCTCGAGTGTGCGAACATGACTGCTGGCAGGATGTCCGGCACCAATCCAGCGATGCAGTACCTGGTAATCCTCGTCCTTATGAGTGAATCGCTTGCCACCCTGGTGGGCGATGCGAGAGGTCCCCTTGAGCAGGATCAGGCTGTTTTCAGGATCCAGCGGATTCAGGCGTCGGCCCATTTCTTCGCGGGCCAGTGACTTGAAATCGAGTGGCGGCTGAAAACCCCGCAAGCTCAGGAGGAAGCCACCCTTTCCTTGTGGAGACCCGTGACAGGCACCCTGGCTGCAGCCCGCTCGGCTGAGTGCCGCCACAATATGTGTGTCAAAGTCAGGAACGACTGGAAATGCCGTCTCCAAGATGCTGATATCAACTGTCGCTTCGAGCTCATTCGCCTGGGCCGTGACCGTGGCTGTGCCAGCCGCCTGCGCCTGGACGATGCCAGCAGCGTTAACCGTGATGAGTTCAGCGTGGCTTGTCTGGTAGCTGGCTGCAGCAGTCCAGTCGGCGCTGCTGCCGTCCTTGTAGAAAGCAGTCAGCAGTAGCCGGTGGCTCTGTCCGCGCTGCAGTTGGAGTGCCAGCGGTGCCAGTTCCAGTCGAACCGGCTGGGTGCTTTCGCGATCCGCGCCACAGAGTTGTGGCGCCAGCAGCAGGGCCACGCTCAACAGCAGCAGGTGGTTGATCGAGTTACGGTGAAACATGGTTGACTACTGTGCCTCTTTGTCCGCAGCGGGCGGCTTGATTTCGATCACCAGCTTGCCGGCAGCCTGCTCGTTAAACTTGGCCACGCGAGCCGAGCCAGTCATGGTTAAAGAGTAGCTGCCAGGCTTGATATCGGCGGCTACCGGGATCTTGATCTCGACACTTGATTGACCTTCCGGGATCACGATCGACATCGGCATCGGCAGCTGTTCGTGCTGCTGGGGAGCGATCCGGACTTCACCGCCGAAGGGAGCCAGTCGGTGTGCATCGACACGCACGGTGAGCACTTCTCCTGGGACTGCCTCGTATTTATCCTCGGCGCCTGCCGGTCGAAAGGCTTCCTGGATGGTCAATTGCAAGGTCCGTGTCAGGTGGACAACTCGATCGGGTAATTGAGCCGTGGCCGTGACGGTGACTCGCTGCTGCAGGGTTGCAGTATTGACCTTGGAACGGAGTGTCGCGATTAACCCAATCTGGCTGCCGGTCACCTCGGGAATCGTGGCGATCACACGGGGTTCTCGCAGGTTATCCCATTCCAGTTCGCCCCCACGTGCTTCAAACACGATCGGCTGCTGGAGACCATCGTCGCTGGTCACATTGAGCTGGAATTCAGTTGAAAGGTAACGCGGTAATGCTACTTCGGGCGTGGCAATCTCGAAATTGTACGGTGATGGTGGCGTCACCAGCACGGCGATCCGGTTCGTCAGGGATTGTGGCAGCCGTCGCTGATCCTCACGCAATTCAAATGGCTCGCCGTGCGGGCCACGACCGGTGGGAACCTTATCCACGAGCGGATGGGTTGTCGCCACCGCGGTCAGGGTCAGCTCCGGGCTGGCCTGGGCGCTGGCAGTCACCTGGATGGTGTAGAGTCCGGCCGGTACCGACGATCTGACATGCAGGCGGCTGACTGTTGTGTTCTTGTCAGCGGGAAGATTACCCAGTTCAAGAGTCATGCCCTCAGGAGCCCCGAGCAGTGCCAGTTCGACCGGACCGCTGAACCGTTGTCGCTTGACCGAGATGGGCAAGGGCTGCCAGTTGTCCTGGGGGACCGCCATCCGCCCGATTTCCGAGGTCAGCTGCAATTCTGCCTGCAGTTCACGGATCTCGATACGGTAGACATAGGCCGGGCCGCCGTGCTGCACCACATCGCGGACGACAAGGTAGTACGGCCCATCCTCAGGGGCACTGAACTCGAAGCGGGCGTCCTCAAATCCGACATCGTCAACCTGCTTGAGAAGCTTTTCGCTGGCGTCGTAAATAGCCAGCTCAACATCGGCCGGCGAGCCCATCTCGCGAGTGGCCGCTCGCAGGCTGATGGCTTGCCCCTTCTTGAGGTCCAGCTGGTACCAGTCCCAGTCGTTCGCGCTGCCAAGGTGGCCGTGCACGTTGGCAGGCACGGTTGTTGTTGTTGCCTGTGGCAGCTTGTCATTAGGCTCGCTTTCCATGCTGTTCGGCAGATTGGATACGGTCAGCGGCAGCCAGGATGAAGCGTCATCGCCCGGCCGACGGAAATCGAAGAAGAAAGTTCCCACTGCAGTTTTCGGAAGCTGCACGGCGGTCGGACTGTCCGGGAGTTGCGGGAACGAGAGTGTGACGTTGTTGCCGGCGGGCAGCGTGGATGGAATCGCCACACGTGCGATCGGGAAACGTCCGATACGCAGCATGTAGCCCCAGTGGTCAGAACCCTGGTAACGGGCATCATGCAGGCGGATGGTATAACGACCTGCCTTTTTGAACCTGAACTGGAAACGGGAATCAAAGAACAGGCCGACGTCGTTGTCACGATCCATCACGTAGCGACCGCTGTCGTCGAGAATGGTCAGGACCGGGTCGAAGCCCTTGCCGAGTCGGCTTGCCACGACTTCGAATGAGAGCAACTGGCCCTTGTCGGCCTGGAAAGAAAAGTGATCGATATCTGACATCCGGCAGACACCGACGATCGACCTGGGCAATTCGATCGGTTGGGCATCGGCCAGCCTGTTGTTACTGGCGTCCTCCAGTTCCAGCTCACGCTCGTTGGTCGTCGGCAGATCGTCGATAGCAAACAGGTGTACGTTGCTGAGGCCGTCTTTGGTGGCCAATCGCAGACCATAGATGCCGAGTGGCGCGTCGCTGCTGACCTCGATGTCGGCCAGCACATTTCCTTCCTTGTCCTTGATCAGCCGTGCTGCCTTGACAACTTTGGCTGGCAAACTAGTCCACAGGCTATGGGTGGTTTCCAGTTCGTTACCTACCAACTCGACCCGCGTTGTCGCGCCTCTTTCCACCACCGGAGGAAAGACGCCTTCAATGAACGCTTGGCCGTAACATCTGCTGCAGCCGAGGGATAGAACGACGCAGGCGAGAAAAACGCGTAGTGGCATGAGCGTGGTTTCCCAAAGAGCAGGTGGTATTCAGTCAAATCAGTCAAGCAGGAGAACCGATTAACAGCATAACACATCCATCGTTTCCGCCGCAGGAACAAATTGCGATTTGGGTCGCAAAGAGCGTATGATATAATCACGATTGACGGAAGCTAAGATGCTGCCCAGCGTGATCCGCCTGCCTGAATTAAAGGACTGCTCACTATGTTGCGTTTGATCGGACCTGCCGCTTTTCGAGGCGAATCCATTCCGAGACGTGAAATGCTCCGCCTCGGTGGGCTGGGAATGACCGGATTGTCGCTGCCCCTGCTGGCCGGGCAGGCTGCAGCAGCCGATCAGACCGAGGCCAGTAAACGCGGCAGCAGTTTCGGTAAGGCGAAGAATTGTATCGTCCTGTTTCAATCAGGCGGTGCGGCGCACCTCGATACTTACGATCCCAAACCCGATGCTCCCGAAGATGTCCGCGGCGACTTCGGTACGACGCAAACGGTCTTGCCCGGAGTTCGGCTGAGTGAACACATGCCGTTGACGGCCAAGCTGCTCGACAAGTGCGCTCTCGTACGATCCATGACACATGATTCGGCCGGCCATGCCGACGGCGGCTACATCATGTACACCGGTTACAAGTACGACGGGACCGGTGCCCAGGCTAACTTTATGAGTCGCGAGGACCATCCGCATATTGGCGCTGCGCTGGCAAAAGTATCGCCTGGTGCCGGACCGATGGTGCCGTTTGTGATGGTGCCGCGTTGGCTGGATGCTGGTTCTGGCCGGCGAGCTGGCCAGTGGGGCGGGCGCATGGGAAGCAAATACGATCCGCTGCAGACACGCGGCAATCCCAATGACGATGATTTTCGACTCGAACACCTCCCCCTGATCGCCAATCGGGATAGCCATATCCTGCTCCGCCGTAAACGGTTGCTGGACCAGGTGAATGGCCAATTGGAATACCTCAATCGAACCGACGTGGCACGGACCCTGTCGGATACCCAGTTGAAGGCCCTCGATGTGATGGACTCGCCGCAGGTTCGACGGGCCGTCGACCTCTCGTCCGAAGACCCCAAGGTGCGGGACCGTTATGGTCGCAACCTGTTTGGCCAGTCCGTCTTGCTGGGTAAGCGACTGCTGGAAGCCGGCACGAGACTGGTGCAAGCAACCTGGTTGAGAAAACAGGGCAAGAAGGGCTATGCCTGGGACAGCCACCGCGAGAATTTCGAAGCCCTCCGAGAGGACCTGATTCCGCCCTTTGACCAGGTGCTCTATGCGCTGATTAATGACCTGGAAGAGAGTGGCATGCTGGATGAGACACTGGTAGTGGTAGCCGGGGAATTCGGCCGTACACCCAAAGTCACACTCAAGACCCAGGGTCGTGAACACTGGCCAGGCTGCTTCTCCGTGCTGCTGTTTGGCGGCGGTATCCGTGGTGGGCAAGTCTACGGCAGCTCGGATCGAATCGGGGCCTATCCAGCGGACAAGCCGGTCTCGCCGGCTGACCTGACAGCCACGATCTATCATTGCCTGGGGGTCGATCCCCACACCGAGATCCTGGATGTGAATGCTCGGCCGATGCGGATGTCGGAAGGCCAGCCCGTGTCGGCGCTGCTGTCATAATTCGCAGCGCTGCGGCCAGACCAGGCGTATTAGATGTAGCCGAGTTTCTGCAGTGATGAGACGACGGCAATGAACAGGAAGAACGCTCCGGCCAGGAATAGCCCGATGCGAACGAACCAGCCCGGCCTGATCGGTTTCGGTAACAGGATCGAGTTGACCGCCAACGTATGCCAACAGCTGAAACCGAGTGCAAAGTTGTAGATCGTGGTGGCGATCGTCAATAACTTGTCCGGCTTAGCCAGTGATAACATCAGCAGGCCGAAGGTTGCATAGATCAGTAGGACGGCGAAGTAAACGTAGCGAATCGAACTTGGGTCCAGTGCGCGCAGGCGCCCACTGCTTGTCCAGAATACGTCCAGCCAGCGCCGCACAATACCGTCGGCAGAAGTTGACATGCTGGGTGCCAGCACGAGGAAGCCGCAGAAGACAGTCAGGAACCAGAAGATGGCGGCTGAACCACCTCGTTTCTCCACCAGTGTGGCCCGCCGCTGTTTCAGCTCGATAATCCTGTCCGGATCCTGCGTCTGCTTGAGCTCGTTGGACGTCTCCTTGATCTGCAGCTCGTTCTGTTCATCGCCAAAACTGCTGGCCACGCCGTCCGCGGTCATCACAGCAGCTGTCCAGTCATCCTGAGTTTCAAAACCACGTGGCAGGAACTGCACCGATAACATGCTGGGCAGGGCCAGCCCGAAGAAACAGGCTGGTAGCCAGACAGCCAGCTGGTCGCGGCAGACATGTTTGTACCATCGCTTCCAACGCGGCAGCGACTCTTCTGTAGGCTCAAAGACCGTACCGACGTGCGATAAACTGAGTTTCACTCCACCGACCATGCTTGGTATGGCTCCCACATGGTGGCCCATCCCCCAGCCTTCGTCGCGTGTGTAGTTGCTGATGGGGGCGTTGGAGAGCCCGCCGGAACCGGATATCGCGACCAGCGCCGAAAGAAAGGCGACCAGTGACCAGTCGATCTTGGGGAATGGCCTGCCGCTGAACAGAGCCGAGAAGATATTGTCGACGTTGTCACCATCACGAGTAAAGTCGCCATCGACATCCAGGTAGGGTTGCCGGCCGCGGTTATAGAGGATCGCAATCTTCGTCTCGCTGCCGGGCATCTGGACCTGGGTATCGGGTAAACCATCGCGGTCAAGGTCCAGTCGCCAGAGAAAGTTGGCGGTCAGGCTGAGATTGCCGTCAGCCAGTTTCTGTTTCTGTTCAGCAGTCAGGAAGGAGCCGTCGGCGTCCGCTAGTTGCCAGCTGCCAATTTCCGGCAGTTTGCCTGACCGTACCACCTGGGCGGCCACGATTGGATCGGGCACGCCATCCTCGTCCAAATCGGGTACACCAAACTTGTTGCTGTCGATGGAGCCGTCCTCGGCGAGCGTCAGGATTATGTCCAGGTGTTCCAGTTTCTGGACCTTGAGTGGTATCAGCGGTTCATCGATATCCGCATGGCCATCACCATCCCAGTCATACTCATCCTCATCCAGCACGCCGTTGGCGTTAGCATCTTCCGGAGCCCTGACTGGCACCGTGCCAAACTTGAAGAAGCCGCCAAAGATTTCCTTCCAGGTTCCAGCATCACTCTTGAGAAAGGCCAGGACCAGCAGGAATCCCATCACGGCGACGATCTTGAAGCCCATTACCCATTTGAGTGCATGCAGGATCTTGCCGCCGAAAATGAGTGGTATCAGGGCCCCCAGGAAGATCACGTAGGCAAACAGGCGCAGTACCGCCTTGTGTGTCAGTGTCATGCCGATCATCGAGACCGAGGTGGTGGGATCATCTGGCGCTGGCACAATTCCATAGATTGCTGTGAACAGCGGGGCCGCGGCCTGCGCCGCCAGGTAGGGGAAAATCGACCCAAAATCCAGGATCAGATAGATGATAACCCAGAACGCCGGGCCCGGCATCAAGCGGAACTTGCCGGTAAAAATCGGCTCGCCGGAGTACAACGTGTAACGACTCACCTCGATGTTGTAGAGCACCTGGGCGAGGATGCTGAGTGTTCCCAGCCAGAGCAAGGCACCACCGTAGAGAGCTGTCACCTTGGGGCCAACCAGCCACTCGCCGCCACCAATCGCTGCACCACCCAGGATCAGTCCGGGACCCAGCATGCGGGCCCACTTGCGCCAGGTGAACGTCGGCGCGTCGATCAGCGGGCCAGTTTCCCACTGAGGCATCGCCTTGCTGCCTGGATAGGGAGCATCGAAATCGTCAGCTGACTCAGCACCCGACTGACCTACGTCGTCCTGCTGTTCGTCTTCAGGATGTTGCGAGCTGGAATCGTCCGACATTGTCAAGTCCTTGAAATGAGCCGGGGCACATCTGCCTTAAATGTAATTCTGGGGATGCAGTTGTTTTAACGATGCTGCAGCTGTCGCTCAAGCAAGGCTGGAAATTCCAGAATATTTCTACTGTCCGGTATCCTCGATTCCGCTGGCCTGGTCGTAACCCTTGTCGGCCATCTGGCGGATCCACTGGTAGACCAATTCGACCGCATCGTCGTGGCGAATGTTGCTCGCCACATGCGGCATGTGGCCCAGTCCCATCAGCTTCATACGGTGGTATATCATCGATCGTTCGGGCTGGCCAGGCACCAGTAACTCGGGACTCTCCAGCTTGAAGCTTCCCTGGCCCGGCTTCACACCCAGTGTGCCGGTCTCGCTGAGTGGCAACGAGGCGAGCAACTGGAATTCGGCGTTGCCACCCCCCCACTTGCGATGGCAATGGGCACAGTTGCTGTGCAGGTAGGAACGCACTCGCAGGTTCAAGTCAGCCGAGGTGTCACGATAGTCGACCAGCCGAGGAAGTTCTGAGGTCGCTGCCGGCAGTGGCTTCTCAAACATGCCGATATGCTCAAGCGTCTTGAGCTGGTCAGCGAAGACATCGCCATAATTGTGAATCTTGTTCATCTGCATCGTGTAGACGCCGAGTGAATACTTGGCCGACATGGTGTGACAGAGCGTGCACTCGGCACGGCTGGGGAAATGCCAGACCTGTGTGCGGACGCCGCCCGGTGCCGCTGCATCGCGAATTGTGAATTCCCGGTCAGCTCCGTCTGAGCCCAGCAAGATCGCTTCGGTCTGGCTATCATTCCAGACATAAGTGTAGCCACGCCAGAACTGGGCTCCGTAACTGGTCTCTCCATCCATCTTCTTGTGATGCAGGATACGGGTCTCCAGCCGCCGCCGACTGTCCGGGTTGCCTGACTCCAGCTCCAGAAAGAATGTCTTGACCAGCACGGTGTTGTCCGGAAAACGCCAGCCTGGAGGTGCTCCGGGAGCCGGCTGAGGATAATCCACATCGTCAAACAGAATCGTGCCCTTGCCCGGGATGGCCAGCAACCTCTGCTTGCTGGCGTGGTCGGACCATAACTCGGAATTGACGCTGTAGGAGATGACACCAGGCGCGGGAATCAAATCGGCGGTCGATGTGAACAGACCGGTCTGACTCAGCTTGCGTGGAAATGCTCGATGGCCAACCTCGACATCGTTGGACGCGGGTACGAGTTCATGAACCTGGCCGCCAGCGTAGTCGAGGAAATAGACCTCGCCGGCATTGTCCTGGCCAATCGCGACCGGGCGTATCGATGTGTCAACAAGCTGTCCCAGGCCGCGGACACGGCCGTTGCGGTAACGGAATCCCCAGATGCGGCCGGTGTCGAAGCCGGCAAAGATGTAGGTGCCTCGCAGGTCACGATGCTGGCTGCCTGAATAGACATAACCACCGGTGATGGAACGAAAGTCAGCGTGGTTGAGTTCAACGATCGGATCTTCAATCGGAGCGGGGCCGAGCGGTCGCTCCGGACGAAATGGATGACTTCCCTCGCGGACACTCCAGCCGTAATTGCCGCCATTCTTGATCAGGTAGACCATTTCCCAGAGGTCCTGGCCAACTTCACCGGCCCAGAGATTGCCGTTGGCAGGATCGAAGCTGAATTTCCAGACCTGGCGGTGCCCGTACGAATAAATCTCGTCCCGACCTGCCGGGTTGCCGGCAAAGGGGTTGTCCCCAGGAATACCGTAGGGTCGTGTGGTCGATGGACTGTCGACGTCGAGTCGCAGAATAGCACCCAACAGATCCGTCACGTCCTGGCCTGTCTGGCGGCCGTCGGCAATGCCGCTGCCATCGCCGGTGGCAATATAGAGCATGCCGTCGGGACCGAATCGCAGGCAGCCGCCGTTATGTCCGCCCTGTGGCCACTCGATGATCACCAGCTCGCTGTCAACGCTCGCCTTGAGCGGATCACGAGATTGCAGTTGGAAACGGGATACTCTGCTGCCCGTGTCACTCTCGTCGACCGTGTTCATGATGTAGAAGTAGCCATTGCTGGCAAAGTTCGGATGCATCACGACTCCGAAGGTGGGCCGGTCAATGTCGAGAATCAAGTTGGCTTTTTTGACAGAGCGGTCGTTGGCAAAAGAATAGATCTTGCCTGGTCGAGTGGCGAGCAGCAGGTCGCTGGACCCGGGTATTGTCCCGGTGGCGATCGGTTCAAGGAATTGCAGGCCGGGATACTTGAGCTTCAAGGTGTAGGGGTCGCCACGGTCCGGCGTCCCCAGGATCCGCGATCCCTCCCAGGCAATTCGCTGCTGCAGGCCAAATTCGGCCTTGAGCGGTTGCTGGGCATCGGCCGTAGTGACTGGCCAGAGGATGCTCAGCAGAGCCAGCTGCAGCAGGAGCGTCGAGCAGCGGTGCAGGCTGAGCCGGCAGATCGTGGACGAGAGCATTTTCAATGGCCTCAGGCGGTTCGGACGGGAGTAGATCTGGCTGGGAAATCAGTATACAGCTTTTTTGCCGGCCGGTTTGCCAACCAGTCCCTGGTTGCGTGTGTCGGCTGCCGCCAGTCAGCAGAGGTGCTTGAGCGGCCAGCAGCAAACCGTTACCTTGCCATCACGACGAAAGAACAACGCGTCCCGAAGGAGTACCTGATGATGCGCATCGCATTGCAGTCTGCCCTGATCCTGCTGATCTCTCTGCCCGCTCTTGCACAACAGCCGGTCCCGACCGCAACCGGTAGACTCGTTGCGGAAGGTGCCGAATGGGAATTGCTGTTCACTCGCAGTGCACCAATCAGCGGCGGTTTGACCGAGGGCCCGGCAGTGGCACCCGATGGCAGTATCTACTTCTCCGATATCGCCTTTGGCGAAGATAACGGGATGATCCACCGTTTCGATCCAGCCAGCGGCATGACGACGGTCTTCCAGGAGGATAGCGGCAAGTCGAATGGGCTGATCTTTGACAGCCAGGGCCGGCTGCTGGCTTGTGAAGGATCGGGTTACGGCGGTCGACGGCTGTCGAGATACAACGTCGCTAACGGTGAGCGTGAGACGGTGGCCGAGGGATACGGCGGGAAGCGATTTAATTCACTCAATGACCTCTGCCTTGATGACCAGGGTCGGATCTATGTCACCGATCCTCGCTATATTGGCCACGAACCACGCGAACTGGAGCACCGCGCCGTTTACCGCGTCGACGGGGATGGCAGCGTGATCGAAGTAACCCACGAGGTTTCCAAGCCGAATGGGATTGCACTCAGCCCCAGCGGCCGCACCCTGTATCTCGCAGATCATGACAACGGTACCGACAATATTGACCCCGATGCGGAGAAGCCAACCCCCGGTGACATGAAGATCTATTCGTTTCCGCTTGGCAGCGATGGACTCGTTTCCGGGCCACGCCGTACACTGGTCGACTTTGGCAGCGAGTCTGGCTGTGATGGAATGACAGTTGACAGTCGCGGGCGAATCTACCTGACCGCCCGTTCGCTGGCACGACCCGGAGTGATGGTGATCAATCCACGTGGCAAGGAAGTAGCGTTCTTGCCGACCGGGCCACCGAATCAGCATCAGGCGGAGACGCCGGTGGGCCTGCCCAGCAACGTTGAATTCGGCATCGGCGCCGAAATCAACGTGCTCTACGTGACCGTTGACAAGAGCCTCTACCGGATTCGGCTGAAGGCCAGTGGCTACCATCGCCAGTACAAGTAAAGTCAGATGCCGTCTGAATTTGTCGGTCTGCCAGCAAAGGAGCATCCGCTGTGACGGTCAAGCTTTATCACAATCCGCGTTGTAGCAAAAGTCGGCAAACGCTGGCGATGCTTACTGAGTCGGGTGTCGAAACGGACGTCGTGCTGTACCTGGATACACCACCCTCGGCGGACGAATTGGAGCAGCTTCTCGAGCAGCTGAAATTACAGCCGATGCAACTGATGCGGCAAGGCGAGTCTGTTTATAACGAGCTGGGATTAGGAGATCGCGAGATGTCGCGGGCAGAGGCCATTGCCGTAATGATTGAACATCCTCAGCTGATCCAACGACCGATCATGGTTTTCCAGGGTGCCGCAGTACTGGGGCGACCACCCGCAAATGTGCAACCACTTCTTGACCAGGCAGTACGTCTCCAGGCAAAGGAATGAAACCGGCGATGAAGATTCCCCACGATGATTTGCGAGCTTTTACTGAGAAGATTTTTGCCGCGGCCGGTTGCCAGCCGGCAGAGGCAGCCTGTGTGGCTCGGCACCTGGTCGACGCGAACCTGGCGGGCCACGACTCGCATGGTGTGATCCGGATTTCTCGTTATGTGCAGTGGCTGCAGGAAGGCCGCGTTGTCGCCAACCAACAACCTGAATTTGTGCTTGATTCTGACACAATGGCGGTTATCGACGGCCAGTGGGGATTGGGCCAGAGTATTGGTGAAGTTGCTGTGCAGGCGGGTATCGACAAATCCGCCGGCGGCATTTCTGTGGTAGGCCTGCGTAACGTTGGGCACCTGGGCCGGATCGGTGACTGGCCCTTGCTGGCAGCCCAGGCGGGACGGCTCTCGGTGCACTTCGTCAATACCACTGGCATGGGCATGCTGGTCGCCCCCTTTGGTGGCATTGACCGCCGCCTGTCAGCCAATCCATTTGCAGCTGGCGTGCCCTCGCGCGATGGTAACCACCTCGTGCTCGATATGTCGGCATGCACAATTGCCGAAGGCAAGATCCGCGTGGCACTCAATCGCGGTGAACAGGTGCCGGAAAACTGTATCATCGATGGCGAGGGAAATCCGACCACCGACCCGGAGACGTTTTACGCAGACCCGGGAGCGATCCTGCCGATCGCCGCGCATAAGGGGTACGGGCTGAGTGTCATTATCGAGATGCTGGCTGGCGCCCTGACCGGCGGTGGTTGTACAAACGTCGCTAACAGTGATCGACTGGCCAATGGCATGCTGAGTATCTACATCGATCCGGCAGGGCTGATTGACCAGCAGCAGTTTGCTGATGAAGTGGAGCGGTTTGTGGCCTTCGTCAAGAGTTCCCGTAAGGTGGACGAGGATGGCCAGATCCTGATGCCGGGCGACATCGAACGGCTGCGAACGGAACAGCGGATGGCCGAGGGGATCGATGTGGATCCGACGACCTGGAGCCAGATCCAGGAAACAGCCACAGAGCTAGGTGTGGCTGGCTGAGCTTTTCGAGATTCAATGAAGCGAGTGCTAGGGCAGCATTATGTTCGGTCGCAGCAGAATCCTACCGCTGTCAGGGCATAGACCAGTGCCACTCGAGTCAGTTCATCCACTGCCACATTTTCCTGCGTGGTATGAGCACCATGCGCATCGGGACCATGCGTGATCGCCGGGATACCGGCGATCGAGGCGAAGGTATTGCCGTCATCCACAAAGGGCTTGAAACTCTCGGGCAATTCTGCCCCCATCACCTGCTTGGCAGAATCCTGGAAGGCCGCCACAACCGGGTGGCCCTTGTCCAGTCGATAGCCGTCACGAACAAAATGAAAAGTCGCTTCTGGTGTGACACCGAACTGGTCGCTGACTTCTGCCAGCAGGTCGTCGAACTGCTGCCGAACATCGTCCACATTTGTGCCTGGCAACCAGCGTCGGGTGCCAGCCAGGGAAAACTCGGTCGGTGACTGGTTGTAGATCTCGCCGCTGGAAATTTTCCCCACAAACAGGCTCTCACTGCCCGCTACCGGGTCTGTGATTTCAGCCAGTTGCTCGTGCAATGCGGCGAACCGTCGAACCAACTCGGCTCCGGCCGCAATCACGCTTGGCTGTTGACTGCCTCCCAATACCTCGTGGACCGGTTCCCCGGCTCGCCGCAGAATAATTTCAAGAACTGCCAGGCCGCGACCCACCACGGCCAGTCGGTCGCTGCAATACTCTGGCAGCATGACGGCGTCCCCCACGTAACCGTCCCGGATCAGCTGATCGACCTGGCTGCCATCACCCCACGGCGACTCGTGCAGGTCATGGGCTGTCAGCAGGATACTACCGCCAGTCAGGGCACCGGTGTCACGCAAGGCGCGGATCGCTTCAATCGCGGAAGCAATCCCGCCCTTCATGTCCGATGCACCGCTCCCACGCAGGATCCCGTCCTCGATATGCGGGGAGACAAAGGGAAGATGGACGGTGTCCAGGTGGCCGTTGAATTGCAGTGTTGGTCCCTCGCTGCCACTCTCGAGCCGCGCGGCCACTGCTGGGGCAGTAGGCCAGCCCGCTTCAGGCCGCTCCACCTCAAATCCGTCCTGGCCGAGGATATCAGCGAGACAGTCGGAAACCTCGCCAGCCTGTCGTGTGGGACTGGGGATGGCAATCAAGCGAGTGGCGGTATCGAGCAGTCGGTCCAGCTGGATCGCTTCGCGGAGCTGGTCAATCAGATTGTCCATAGCGTTGGCCAGTGATTAGTGGTTGGTGGTTAGAAAAGTGTGCGTTCCCAGCCGGGGACGAGTTTCCTCATTGTGGCGGCGTCATCCCGCTCGTGCATCTTGCACTTCAGATAGGTCTCCTCCGCCCTGGCCAACTTGTCCTCGTCAAGAATCACACCCAATCCGGGTCCGCTGGGGATTGGCAGGCGGCCGTTGGTAAACGCAAAGTTGTCGCCCTGGATGATGTCGGCACCTTCAATCAGCCAGGGGTAATGTGTGTCGCTGGCGGACGTGAGTTCTGGAGTGACGGCTGCCACGTGAATCATGGCGGCCATGGAGATCCCGGCATGGTTGTTACTATGCTGACTCAATTCCCACTTCATCACCTTTGCCAGGTGGCCGAGTGCCTGGCAGGCAGTAATGCCGCCCCAGAAGTGATGATCACAGAGCACGACATCGACGGGCTGGTTTTTTACTGCCGCCGGAATGTGAGCAAAACTTGTCACGCATGAGTTGGTGCTGAGTCGCAGTCCTGTTTCCCTGCGTACATGCCCCATCGCCTCTTGGCCGGCCACCGGATCTTCATAGTAGTCCAGCGGCAGGGACTTGAGTTGTTCTGCTATGCGCAATGCTGTTGCGATCGTCCAGCGGCCGTTCGGGTCGATGCGAAGAGGCGCCTTTCCATCGAAGCGGCTGTTGATAAGCTGCAGGGCTTCCAGCTCCTGCTGCGGTGAAAATACGCCTGCCTTGAGTTTTTGGACGCGAAATCCCCACTTCTGATGAAACCGCCAGGCCATCTCTGCCATCGCTTCGGGAGTACGAACTTCCCCCCAGTCATCCAGCGACTTGGCACCCTGGCCGCGGCCATCGACAATCCGCTCGTCCGCCAGCACAACGGGATGATCGGCGGCGTAGCGATAGAACAGGTAGGCTGCGAATTCGGGATCCTCCCGCAAGGGGCCGCCCATCAAATCGCAGATGCGTCGATTCGTCGCCTTTCCGATAGCATCCAGGCAGGCCACTTCGATGGCCGTGTATGCTCGCTCCGGCAGGGCAAACTCACCCAGACCGAAATTACGGTAGGCCAGCACACTACGACCTAAAACGTGCGGATGACAGTTGAAGAGTTGATGGATCGTGTCCCGATTTCCGTAGGTCTCACCAACCCCAGTGATGCCCTCCTCAGTTTCAATTTGAACGATGGTGCGGAGGAAGTACGGTCCATGGCAACCACCGGCGGCCAGGATGGGCGGATCGGGCAGGGCAATCGGCGTCACCTTGACGCTCTTGATCCGCAATTCCTGACGGTTGCGACGGCGGCCCGCCAGCAGCAGTTGGTCCAGTGGTGTCCAGGTGGCAAGACCACTCGCGGCCGCTGCGCGGAAAAGAAATTGGCGTCGGCTTGGCTGTGGCATCGCTGGTCGCCCCGCTGGCGGTCCGTGTGCTGGTATTTTCCGCGTGGAGACAGTGTACCAGATCAGCTAGCTATTCGTCCGCCGCGTCGCGGTGAAGGACCTTTGACCCCTATTCTGTAGTCTGTAACCGCAAACTACCCGCTGCCGGCACAATCGTCGCAACCGGTACCAGCCACTCGGTTTTCCTTGTTCCACTGGTTCGCCTAACTGTCAGCTTCTGGCAACTGAGCTGCATGCTGCTGAGATTTCCCTTCCCTCGCCGATATTAAAAGTGGCGGGAAAGTGCCCCCTTTGTCCGCCCTATTCTGTGCCCCGCAAAGGAATGTTGGCATATGTCGGTTCGACGACATCCACCCACACTGCGCACCCTGTTTACCTGGTTGCCACTCGCCGCGGTGATGATATCGCCAGCTCTCGCTGCGCCTCCGGCCTGGCCACCGCTGATCGCTGGACAAACCACCAGCGTGCGGCCGGTGATCAGTTCAGTCGCCCTGTCGCCCGACGGGACCCAGTTGGTAACGGCCGGGGATGACCACCTGGTTCGAACCTGGAGCTTGGTCACAGGTGAGCACCTGCAGACATTGCGAGGTCATCGTGATTGGGTGCGGTCTGCCTGTTTTACGCCGGATGGTCAGACAATCATCAGTGGTGGCAATGACAAGCGTCTGATCAGCTGGTCGTTGGCCAGTGGAAGCCAGCAGGAATTGCCCGCTCCCGGATTTGCTGTCGCGCGGCTGGCAATCTCCCCTGCGGGCGATCGACTGGCGGTCGCCGGATTTGCTGACCGCGTCCTGGTCTATGACGTGCCGCAACGAACGATTCTTCAACGCCTCGTGACCGGCTGCCCCGATATGCGTGCGATAAGCTTCTCCGCAGATGGAAAACAGTTGGCGGCTGCCGGTCGCGACGGCCGAATCCTGCTCTGGGACCTGGCCAGTGGAGAACTGCTGGCCGACCCTCGCTGGCACGGCCGGCGAGTTCGTGACCTGGTATTCAGCCCTGATGGCAGCACGATCTACTCGGTTGCCGAAGACCGCACCTTGCACGCCTGGAACCTGCTGGATGTTGACCGCGGATTCACACTCACTCTGGGACCCGGAAAAGCAATGGCGATCGCTCTTTGTGGTCCTAAGCATGTCGCCACCGCCGGTAGCGATAACCAGATTCGCATCTGGGACATTGAAGGTCGACGTCTGGAAACGGTCTTGCGAGGACATACGGGCAGTGTCGCCACGCTGGCGGCAGGTAAGAATCGCCTAATCTCGGCCGGCTTCGACACGACTGTTCGCAGCTGGAATATCCAGCCTGGTGAATCCCGTCCAATCTTGTCGGCACAACGCCAGCCGCCCGAGGCAGATGAGCGGCAGACGGGAGGGAATCGGTAACAATGTTTCGATTCCTGAAAAGACGCCGTCATTCATTTGATCACGTCGGTCGCCGTGAGCTGCGACGCTGTGGTTTTGAGCAGATGGAACCCCGCCTGCTGCTGACCGCAGAAATGCTGGTCATGGGGGCTGTCTACATTGAGCAGGACGTCGGCTCAGACATGCAGGGGGACCTGGTCCAGTTGTCGTTTGTGGGTGGAGCATCTGGGACTGAACTCCAGCGAGTTGTGATTGGTGACGCCGGGGGCACGGCGAGCATCCTCTTCGATACGCAGGCTGGCGGCATTGGAGTCGATGGCTGGATCGAACCACAGATTGTCTGGATGGAAACTCGCGATCCCGATGCCAGCGCTGAATTGCTTGCTGAGGATGGATCGGGCCAGCTTATCGTTGAGTTGAATCGCTTTCATGCGGGCGACCGACTGGCCATCCTGGTTGATGTGGATGAAGTTGAAGTCCCCGACGAGAGCCAGTCCGTGGTGGGTATCAATGACGGACTCGATCCAATTGCCTCGGGTGTTGAATTTCAGGGAGTTCCGCTGGTAGCCTCATTTTCTGCTGACCATTACCAGTCGACCGACCTCGCCGGCGAATTTCGAAATGCCTACGACGTGCTGTTGGTAGACAGCGGGCTCGATCTGCCGGCCGACAACGAGGGTGGTCTGCGGGATCGCACCGCTGGTGTCGTAACGACTGGAAGCCAGCGGGGAATCCCCGTGACTCTGGCCGGTTCGGTTTACCTCGATAAGGATGCGGATCTGGAACGTGATCCGGAAGATGCGGGGATTGCCAACGTGGCCATTGAACTGTGGCGGCAACTGGGGGACATGGACCTGCCGACAGGCCAACTGGCCTGGACGGACAGCGATGGTTACTACCACTTTGACGAGGAGCTCGATCTGCCGACCGGTGTCTATCAACTTCGGCAGCAACAGCCAGATGGTCTGCTCAGTCTGGCTGGTATTCCAGGCCAGGTGAGCGGTCGACAGGTGGGAGCCGTACTGGATGGAAACCCAAACATCCTGGCAGAGATCGAATTGAACGAAGGGGGACTGGCAGCCCAGGACTATGACTTCGTTGAAACTATGTCGGCGGTCATTCGGGGACGAGTTGAGCTGCTTGGAGATGTGGAAGGTTCCGGAGCGGTTCAGCCGATGAGCGACGTCAGGCTGCTATTGTTTGATGCTGCAGGTCAGGCTATCGCTGAAACGCTGACAAGTGACGCTGGCGAGTACCGGTTTGACGATCTTTGGCCGGGCGTCTACGCGGTGGCCGAGGTTGTCCCGGCCGGTGTATTTGCGGGAAAGGCCCAGGTTGGTTTTGTGGCCGACATTGAGATGGGTTATGAAGACTCCGCAACGTTGTTGTCTGGAATCGAGTTGGTCGGCGGAGATCAGGGCAGCAACTATGACTTTGTCAATCTTGCCCCTGTGACGCTGTCCGGTTACGTCTTCCAGGATGGCCAGCGGATTGTGCTGGATGAAACGCAAGTGTCAGCAGATATCCGACTCGCGAGCGACGGCCTGCGCACGCCAGACGACCAGGCAATCCCCGGTGTCGTGATCGAGTTACTGGCTGGTTCCAGCGGCGCCGCGGTGCTGGGCCAGGACCTGTTGCCGGCTTACTTTGCCGACGGTCCGGTTGTCGTGACCAGCGCGACCGATGGTTTCTACCAGTTTGCCGGACTGCCACCAGGACGTTACATGCTGCAGGAAACTCAGCCGGCGGGATGGATCGACGGGCACGATAGCGTCGGCACGGCAGGGGGGACGCAGAGGGAGAATTCACAATCGGTCAGTTCGACATTCATTGCTGGTGCCGACAGTGACCGGATCTCCGAAATCGATCTGAAGCCCGGTCAGGATGCCCGCGAGTACAACTTCAGCGAATTGAAAGTGCAGACGATTCCAGCACCGCTACCATTTGAGCCTCCTCAGACAATTCCTGCTGCGACTCCGATAGACCTGACGTCGCTCAAATTGCCACCCGCCTTCGTGGTCTCACTGATACCACCGTCGCGACCACAAACTGATACCGGTTGGTCTCTGCGGATGCAGGGTAGCAGCTCCGGCCAACTCGCCTTGTCGTGGCATTTGAGTGTGATTAACGCTGGAGCACCTCGCTGGCAAGCAGCCATTGCGGGCCAGCCAGGTCTGATGCCGGTCGCCGCGGTGGATCCCTGGGGCGGAATGACGGTGGCCGATGGCACCTGGCAGCTGGGAAAACTTGAGCCAGGCCGTGGGGCGGTGGATGTCGTAGCTCGCATGCTGGAGATGGGATTGGTCGGGGCAGTGCCGGTGGCAGGTGACTTCAATGGGGACGGCGTGGCGGAAATCGGTATCTACCATGCCGGCACGTGGTACCTGGACATGAATGGCAATGGTCGCTGGGATGACGACGACCTCTGGGCTGAATTGGGTGAACAATCCGATATGCCCGTGGTCGGCGATTGGGACGGCGATGGCAAGGACGACATTGGAGTGTTAGGTAGGCGCCAGCCGGGTGATCTGGCAGCCAGTGCGGTCGATCCTGGATTACCTGATCCCGACAACGAGACGCTCGAGCAGCCGAAGAATATTCCACCCGCAATGGACGAAGCCAGCAGTACGCGGCGAGTCATGCAAAGCTCTCGAGAGGGGACCGTCAGGTTGGACGTGGTTGACCATGTGTTTGAGTACGGCGGGAGAGGTGATGTGCCGGTGGCCGGAGACTGGAATGGCGACGGCGTGGATACCATTGGCGTCTTTCGGGATGGCCAGTGGTTGATGGATTCGGATGGGGATGGTCACCTGACCGAGCAGGACAGGACGATCGAGTTCGGCCAGCCGGGTGACATTCCACTGGTCGGCGATTGGGACGGCGATGGCGTAGATCAGGTCGGATTGTATCGCCAGGGTCGCTGGATTCTCGACAGCAACCAGGACGGTCGGTTGGATAACGTCGACCGGGTGTTTGAGATGGGCAATTGTGCCGATCGACCGGTCGTTGGAGATTGGGACGGCGATGGGATGGATGATCCCGCTATCTACCAGCCCAACGAAAGTGTTGCCGATCCGTCGAACGATCCGGATGCCTGATAAGTTAGCATTCAGGATTCCCGCAACTTAACCGCCTCAGCTTGGAAGTCCTCAATCTCTTTCTCCAGTCGGCCAACCTCACCAGGTTCGTCGTCCTGCTGCCGGGCCCCGGAAAGTTGCAGTTGAAGTGACTGTAGCTTCTTGTGAATGACGCCGAGTCTCTTCTTGGCCTTCTTGTCCATCAATCGTCTCTCGTTGTCAGGGGCAAAGTAGCAGAGCGCATATTATGGTAGGCAAAGTATCGGCTGAAGCAAGTTGCCAGTCTGGATGGGCGGGACAAAGTCGGGAACAGCTCGCAGGCCAAGTGAATTCAGCCGTTGTTCGCCAGCTTCGTTTGTCAGGCCTCGCTGGCAAGCTGCTTGGCCAGGTCGAGTGCCGACTGATGGTCCGAGATATCGCCGTCGAGCTGTGCGTTTCGAACTCTCTCCAGGATCACGCGGAACAATGGACCAGGCTGGATCTGGCATTCGATCAGATCGTCGCCGCTGAGTAGAGCTGGCGGATTGAGCTGGTCGTCGGGAAGAGCAAGTTTCTGCCTGGCGAAGGTAAGGCACGCCGTGTCGAGGTCGTGGACGGTGGCATACGCACTGGCCAGGTCAACTAGCTGGTGGATGTGAGGTTCGATCAACAGCCGTTGGACCTGGGACCAGGGCTGCTGGTGGATCTCGAAAAATGCGGACCTGTTTTCAGTCAGCCAGACAATCGTGTCGGTGTCGACATTGGAGAATGTCAGGCGACGGGAGAGGTTGCGGATGGAGTCGGTGTCGGCTTCGGGAGCGAGTTGGTACCAGCAGGCAGTCATGACGACGGCAAAGGCTGGATTCTCGAGGTTGTCGGCCAGGTCGAAAAGCTGCTGCCAGGCTTCATCATCTGCCGTGGACAGTTCGGGCACGATGTGGTGCCAGAGTCCGGTCGATTTGAGCAGCTGAAGACCCCTGTGACGATTCTCATCGGTCAGGATGCGACGCAGTTCCATGTGGATCCGCTCGGCACTGATGACGGTGATCTCGGCTGCCTGCTGCTCAATCGCCGCCATCGTTTGTGATTCAATTTCAAAATTGAGCGCCGCTGCGAATCGGACGGCACGGATAAGTCGCAAGCGATCTTCAGCGAATCGTTGCTGTGGATCACCAATGGCTCGGATGATACCTGCCTCGAGATCGGCTTGTCCTCCAACGTGGTCGATCGGCTCTTTGATCTCGTGATCGTAGAACATTCCGTTGATGGTAAAATCCCGACGGGCAGCATCTTCCTCGGCGCTGCAGAAGCTGACACTGTCGGGGTGGCGGCCGTCACTGTAGCTGGCATCCTGCCGGAACGTGGCTACTTCGATTGGCTTGCCGCCGTCCTTGGTGAGCACCATGATGACGCCAAAAGCGGCTCCCACGGCGATTGTATTGTGGTGCCCGAACAACTCCCTGACCTGGGATGGCGTGGCACTGGTGGCGATGTCGATATCGGTCCACGGTTTACCCAGCAGGGTGTCACGCACGCAGCCTCCTGCCCAGAGTGCCTCGTGGCCGGCCTCGCGGAGCCGAGTTGTTATACTCTGCGCCTGCTCCGTGCTGGAAGTCGATCTGCCGTTCATCTCGAAGGGTCACCGGTCTGCTAAGGGAAAGACTGGGTACTCTCCCTCTATTTATTCAGAACGGGGGCTTGTCGGCAACACGTGCTGGCGTGGTAGAGCGAATTTCCGGCCGTACCAGGATCAACAGTTCGACGTTGTATGCCTGGTCGACGGTCGCCTGGAATGCCGGTCCCACGAGCGGGATGTCCTTGAGGACCGGCAGACCGGTCTGTGAACTTCGAGTTCGACCTTGTGGCATACCTTGCAGTACAAGAGTCTGGCCTGACTTCAAACGCATTGTCGCATCAGCCGCCCGAGTTCGAAAAGCTGGAATGGCGACATCCTCGTATTGCATTCTGGCCGACGTCGGAACCTCGATGATTTCGGGCTGGACACGTATCTGAATGGCAGCTGGGTCGCTCGAGAGGGGTGTGATTTTTAGCTGCAGGCCGAATGGTTCGTATTGCAACGACGCCGGACCGCTCTTCTGGGGTAGCACGACAGGATACTTCCCGCCCGAGTTGTAGGTCGCCGGGGTTCCGCTGACCGTTGCCAGTACGGGCTGGGCGATCACACGGGCAACGCCTGTTTCAAGTAATCGTGCCAGGGCATCGTGAAACGGATTGTCAGCATCCACCAACCCGACACGGACGGACTCTCTGGTTAACGGAGTTGCTGCGGTGTGGGTAATCTGGGTGTGGTCGGCGGCAGTCAGTCGGTCTTGCTGAGCCAGCCGTAGTGAAGGAAGGCCAGCGGATTCGGCGTCGGCGGAAGATATTTCAATGATCTGGGTGTGCAATATGATCACGGCCGCCGGCGTTACGGTCAATTTGTTGATCACGAGTGGCACGTGTCGACGTGCCAGCGCGCCGACCTGGTCCACGACAGCCTGGCTCGCCACCGTACCCATCAATGTTACGCCTCCGCGAATATCATGGACCTCGACGGCCAATTCGGGGAAATGCTGGGACAAGACGTTCTGGAGGATCTGGCTATGAGCGAGCACGGTGATTTCCAGAGTCCGGACGGCGTTGGCCGATTCCCAGATAAACAGTTGTGTGGTGCCGGCCTGGCGAGCAATCACCATGAGTTGTTGTGGCGATTCGGCAGTCACGGTCAGGATACTGGGATCCTGGACGTAAACGCGGGGTGCTTTCACCGGCAGGATGACAGGCTGGCGTGTGTTGACAGTCATGGTCAGCGGGTGATGAGAGATGATTTGCAGCTTCTCGGCGGGCGCAGGCGGATCGGCCAAGGCTGCTGGCGGCGCCGACAGGAGCACCAGAACGAAGGCGAGAGAGAATACTGTCGGTAGCTGACAAGAAAAAGTCATGATGGCATGCTGCTCGTAGAGAGTGTGAACAGTTGAGTTGGGTTATTTCCGCTGTGAGTCCTGGCCGCCATCTTTCCGAGCGGTTTGCATGCGGAGCAAGGTGGCCTGCAATTCACCGAATCCTTCAGGCTGCTGAGTGCTGGCTGTGACCGTCGGCTTTGTGGCCGGCGTGGCCCAGCTGTAGTGGGTAACTCCCCTGGGCGTCAGAACCTCCATCGTCCAGTGCGGTTGCTGTGCCGTTGGCCGATTCTCCTGTTGTTTCGCTTCCACGGCGGCCAGAGCAAGTTGCACTGCCTGCTGGACGGCGGCCTCGATGGCAGCGTCCGCGTGCTCGCGCGTCATCAGATCCTCTGGCGGTTTTTCTTCAGTGGGAGATGGTTGCGACTGGCGACTCTGGTCGTGGATCAAGAGGGCTGGGTTTCCGCGAGCAGGCCGACTGGCAATCAGCTGCTGGTAAGTGAAGTCGTCTGCTTCTGAATTGGCCAGATTGCTGGGTGAACCGAGCAGGGAGAGCCGGAACAGGCCATTTTCGGCGGCCAGCAGCAGCGGCTGAACTTCTGTTTGCTTGACGTATAGCGAGACGGAGCAGGGTGTGATCTTTGTGGTGGATATCGGTGTGATGTTCTGGTCGACGTCCTGGTGGACCTGGTGTATGCGTGCGGCCGTGGCGACTTTCCTGGTTGTCGGCACGGGCACAGTTGAGCTTTGTGGCAAGTAGGCCAGTACGTCCACTCGCAGGCCAGGTTGCAACTGGGGTAGCAGCGTCGGGGGCAGGGACGTGTGAATCACACACATTCGGTAGCCGTCGGGAATTGCAGACAGGCCAGCGGCTTCGCTTGACGTGATCATCTCAGCAGTCAGGATCGTGCCAGCTGGTATTCGTCTGGCGGCGAATCGACCGGTGACTTCGGTCAAGGACCGCAGGCAGTCCGCTGGAGTCTCATCGATGGGCCGGAATTCCAT
>CAUZOB010000024.1:0-34686 GCA_963581185.1 Planctomycetota bacterium
ACAGGTCTCCGAGATGGTGATCGAGAAGGCCAAGCGGATGGTCGAGTTCGGCACCGATGTGGTGATTTTCCTCGACAGCATCACCCGGCTGGCACGTTCCTGGAATACCGAGTGCACTCCCTCCGGTAAGATCCTCTCCGGTGGCCTGGATGCCAATGCCCTGCAGAATCCCAAGCGCTTCTTCGGATCGGCCCGCAAGGTCGAAGAGGGGGGATCGCTGACGATTGTGGCAACGGCCCTGATTGACACTGGCAGCCGCATGGATGAGGTGATTTTTGAGGAGTTCAAAGGGACCGGTAACCTGGAGATCGTGCTCGACCGGGCACTCGTGGATCGCAGGATCTGGCCCTCGATCGATATCAGCGCCAGCGGGACGCGTCGTGAAGAGATGTTGATGGACCCCGAGGAATACCGCCGCGTCTGTGCCCTGCGGAGAGCATTGAGTGAGTTGAATTCGGCTGAGGCGATGGAATCGCTGGTGAAGAAGATGGAGTTGACCCGCAGTAACGCGGAATTCCTGATGAGTATCAATCTTCCGTCCTGATCAGCAGCGGTTGTTGTCAGCAAGGTCGAGTGGAACCGTGACGATGGATGAGTCGATAGACATGACCGAACATGAGTCGACCATCAGAATCGGTATCGTTGTCTCACGATACAACGAGTCAATCACATCCCGGCTGCTGGAGGGTGCTGTCGAAACACTCACCGCTGCCGGGTTTGACGAAGCGGAGCTGCAGGTCGCCTGGGTACCAGGCGCCTGGGAGTTGCCGGTTGTTGCTCAACGGCTGGCTCGTCAAGCCGGCATTCGAGCTGTACTCTGTCTGGGAGCAGTCATTCAGGGTGAGACGACGCATGACCAGTACATCAACCAGCAAGTCAGCCAGTCTCTTGGCCGGTTGGCGATGCAAGAGGATCTGCCGGTGTTGTTTGGTTTACTGACTTGCCAGACGATTGAGCAGGCGCTGAATCGTGCCGGAGGTTCTGCTGGTAACAAGGGAGTGGAGTCTGCCCAGGCAGCTCTGGAGATGATTGACCTGTTCGAGACTCTTAGCTAGTTAAGTCCAGCCAGTGGATGCTGGCCCAGTCGAGGAGTACCGGAGGGATGCCTGATCGCCGTGATGCTCGCGAGGTCGTATTACAGCTGCTGTATGAGGATGATCTGAATCCCCAGCGGCCCGCTGCTCCAGATGACGAGCTGTTGGAATCGCGACTTGAGAAGCATGCCAAGCTTGTCGAATTCGCTCGCGGGTTGCTGGAAGGGGTTCGCAGCCACCGTGCCGAAATCGATCAGACCCTTGCACGACTGGCAAAAAACTGGACACTCGGTCGGATGGCTGTCACCGATCGTAACAGCTTGCGACTGGGGGCCTACGAGTTGCTCCATACCGATGCCCCTGGCCCGGTCGCTGTTTATGAATCGGTGGAACTGGCCAAGCGATTTGGTAGCAGCGAATCGGCTGGCTTCGTGAATGCGATCCTCGATAAATTGCGTCTGGAAGTGGCACAACAGACCGCTCCCATACCCGAAACGACAAGCGACGACGAACAACCATGAGCCTTTGGAAGAGATTTCGCCAGGGACTGAACAAGACCCGTGACCTCCTGCGGACCGATATTCGCGACCTCTTCAAGAGCGAGGGTCGGCTGGTCGACGACGAAATGCTCGACGAGCTGTTCGCCGTGCTGGTCCGTACCGATATGGGGGGTGGACCGGCCAATGACATTCGCAGCCGGATTGATAACGAGTATCGCGGTCGTGTCGTTCATATGCAGGAACTACTGGACCACGTGCGGGATGAACTTCGGCAGCTGATGCAGCAGCCCGACGACCCGATTGTGCTGGTCGATAATGGCCCCACCGTGATCATGGTGGTGGGTGTCAATGGATCGGGAAAGACGACGTCGATCGCCAAGCTGGCACACATGTTCAAGCTGCAAGGTAAGTCGGTGGTGCTGGGGGCAGCAGATACGTTCCGGGCAGCAGCGGTCGAGCAGCTGACCATCTGGTCGGAGAGAATCGGCGTGAAAATCGTCAAGGGAGAGGCCGGTGGTGACCCGGCCAGTGTTGCCCACCGGGCCGTCGCCGAGGCCATCCAGACCGACGCTGAAATCTGCATCATCGATACGGCTGGCAGATTACAGACCCAGGTCAACCTGATGAAAGAACTCGAGAAGATCCATCGAGTCATCCAGAACCAGGTCGCCGAAGCGCCGCACGAGGTTTTGCTGGTGCTGGATGCAACCGCCGGTCAAAATGGTATCAGCCAGGCCAAGGGGTTTTCCGCAGCTGCCAATTGCACCGGCATTGTGCTGGCCAAGCTGGATGGCACGGCCAAGGGAGGCGTGGCGATCCCAATTCGACGGGAATTCAACCTGCCGGTAAAGTACGTGGGGCAGGGCGAACAGCCTGAAGACCTGGAGTTGTTCAATGTCGATGACTTTGTCGACGCTCTGCTGGCTGGCGATGACGATGGCGAATCCGTATAGACGCTAGACGCTCGCATCGGATTGTAAGGGTCATGCCAGATATGCCAGCTCTGCTGGCCGCAGCCGCAGAACTGGACTGACCGGTCTATTCCGAACCTCCGCGGCGATACGACCGGCATGACCGTTAGCTCTTTTGTCCGTCATGCCTGCCGGCGGTAAATAGCGGCCTCCATCCGCGACTCATCGTCAACCGCTGACCCCGATTCACTCGATGAATCCGATTGAGTCGAGACGACCAGTCGAGATTGGCAGGTTGTTGTGCTCGCCTGCCGGGCACCTGAAGGAGGCGATTGAGGTCGTTCCGGGCCAAGGAATGGCCCACAAAGGACCATGGAGGAATTGATCATGCGAGTTGTGAATTTTGCTACCTGCAGTCTGATTGCACTCTTGATCTGTGGGCCGTTGACGGTGTGCGGACAGGACTCGGAAGACTCTGCGGTCTCGGAGGACGACGTCACGGCGGTCTCCCCCAGTGATGCCAATTCTCAACGCTGGTCACTGTTTGATAACAGCGAACGCAGCACGCAGATCACCGGCTGGATGCAGCTGGGCTACCACAATGAGAGTAATGGTGGCTTCAACTCCCATCCCGATAATCTCAACCTGCACCAGTTGTGGTTTACGCTTGACCGGGCTCCCGAGGATGACGGTGCGGGACTGAACCTCGGATACCACATGGATATTGTCTATGGAGTGGACGCTCCCAACGTGCAGTCGTTTGGCAATAATGCCGGCAATTACGACTTCCAGAATGGACTCGATCACGGTTCCTATGCCTGGGCCCTGCCACAGCTTTACGGGTCGGCAACCGTGGGCAGCCTGGATCTGAAAGTCGGTCACTTTTCCACGCTGGTCGGATATGAGCAAGCTGCCGCGCCGGCGAATTTCTTCTACAGCCATTCGATGGGCTTCAACAACACAGCACCTCGTACTCACACGGGCGTGCTGGCGACGACTGAGGCGAGAGGTGCTGAGGTTTACCTCGGCTGGACGCTTGGCTGGGATACCGGCTTTGACCAGCTAGGCAGCGGCAGTGCCGCCCTGGGTGGGTTTAGCAAGCAGATTGGTGACCGAACGCGAGTCTCCTATATCACCACCTTTGGCGATCTCGGTCACCGTGGTGTTGGTTACACCCACAGCATGGTGGTGGAAGTTGCCTTTGGCGACCAGCTGACATACATCGCTCAGCACGACTTTGCCAACGTCAGCAGCTCCACGGATTCCACCGATGATGTGGGCATCAACAACTACCTGATCTACGATCTGAACGACACCTGGAGTCTGGGTGGTCGTCTGGAGTGGTGGCGAAATGACACCACATCCCGCTATAGCGCGGGTGCCGGTCTCAACTGGAATGGTCGGACCAACCTGACTGTCCGACCCGAAGTCCGCTTGGACTGGTCTCCAGAGACGGACGAGGAAGTCACGATCTTCGCCGTCGACGCAATCATCGCCTTCTAGAGGGATATTCCACGAATCCCTCTATGGCGGATCATTCGACGGCCTACCCTTCGCGGCAGGCCGTCGTTTTTTGTGCGCTGGCCGGTTTGGTTCCTGGTGGCGCAACTGCCAGTTCTCTAGGCACCACTGCCTACCTGACGGGCAATTTACCCGTCACGGATTGCCGGCTGCGGATCATGCGGTACCCCCGGTTTTCGCTATTTCCCCCGGGGAACTGCCTGCTGCCAGGAAAAGAAGAGGAGAACGTGTTCGATTGGCGCGCCGCTTGCACTTTCTTTGACAATGTGGAAACTCGCTGGAGCGTCCGCTTGAGGTGCAGCCTGATTGACCAACGCAGGCTGTGGCTGTGGCTCTATTTGTAGGGGGTCTAACCAATCTATTTTTCGGCTCCTTTGTGAGTCGGCTATGTGCCCCAATGGCTCTTGGCAGGTATCCGCCTTACCTGTCAGGAGCTGGGGCTGATGTTTCCAGCGTGGGTCTGGCGAATTCTCCAAAACTCTCCGGCTTGATCAGCACAGAGCTGTTCGCTAGATTCAAGCTTCGAGCAGGGAGCGACCGCTTTCCGCTCCGTCCTTTTACGGTTCCTGAGCAGTCATGAAGCTGATCATCGCCATTATTCAGCCGAACAAGCTGGAAGAAGTTAAGGCAGCCTTGACCGAGGTTGAGGTCTTTCGACTGACGGTTATGGATTGCCAGGGATTCGGCCGCCAGAAGGGCCAGACCGAACTGTACCGTGGTCGCGGCATCGCGGTGAACCTGCTGCGAAAGGTCCAGTTACAGATTGCGGTTAACGACGACTTCGTTGAACCAACTGTGACGGCGATCATCAAAGCAGCCCGCACGGGTGAGGAAGGCGCTATTGGCGACGGCAAGGTGTTTGTTCTGCCGATGGATGACTGTGTCCGTATCCGCACTGGTGAACGCGGCAGCGAAGCGATCTAGCTGGCAGCAGCGGCGAGGGCTTGTGTCTGATCCCAGCTGCTCAGGGTGTGACTGGATTGGCAGGCGGATTCAGCAGGCCACCGCCAAGCGGCTCGGTAGCGTCCTCTGGCGATCCGGCGGTATTCTGACCGGCCCAGAAGGAATCACGAAGATAGCGATCCTGGACCGGTTGAGGCAGCGGGTTGAGGTAATCGCGAGGCCGCGTTCCCTCCACCACCGGCATGCCGTGCGGCGAGGGGAAGGGATCGTGCAAGGTAGCCTGGTAACGCTGCTGCTGAACAGGTCCCGTCGGCTTCTGCATCCGTTCAACGAAGGACTGGCATCCGCTTGCCAGCGACACCAGGATGGTGATCGCACAGCATGACGCTCCCAGTTGCCCGGCCTTGGCTGCCATCGTCGATTCCCTCTTTCTCTCTGCGATTCGTTTCGCTGAATTCGGCGGCGGATTATAGGGAAGCCAAAAAGCCGCGACCAGATGGATTGCCTGGCCGTCGCCGCTTTGTCCGCTAACTTCGTGAACTGAGTAGAACGCTGGCGGCCAGTGGCGTCAGCTGCCGATCACCGCAACTGGCGGGCAGCAGGCAGGTCTGTCCTGTCGTGAGCGTGATTCCGGGGTTGCCCTCAACGGCAACCTCGCCATCCAGCACGGTCAGGATCTGGAAAGTCGGCTGGCCTGGCAGGGTCATCGGCTGGCGCAGCTGGATTCGATCCAGCTGGAACTGCGGGCAGTCAACAAGGTTCTCGACGTGCTCGTTACTTGTCGCCTGGGGCAACTGAAGCGAACAAGGTCCGGACTGGAAGTCGACGACAGCCAGCCCCTGTTTACGGTGTAGCTGACGTGGCTGTCCCTGATCGTCGAGGCGGTTCCAGTCATCGAGTCGAAAGGTGGTATCGCTGGCTTGCTGGATCTCCACGATCACAAGTCCGGCACCGAGCGCATGCACCGTGCCGGCGGGGATCAGCAGGCAATCCCCGGGAGCTGGTTCCAGCCATGCCAGCGCCTGCTCCGCTTCACCAGCTGCCAGCAGGGCAGACAGCTGCTCTTGGTTCAGCCCTGGCTGCAGGCCGGCGTAGATCCGGCTGCCTGGTTCAGCGTGCAGGACGACCCAGGCTTCGGTCTTGCCCAGGTCGGGCGGATCGAGCAGAGCAGCCTGGCTGTCATTCGGGTGCACCTGGATCGAGAGACTCTGTTGGCAATCGAGATACTTCAAGAGCAATGGAAACCGATCCTGGCTCTCCCTGCCGACCAGTTCCCGTGGAAACTCCCTGACCAGCTGATTGAGGGTCCAGTCCTGCCAGGGTCCGGAGAGCACACGGCTTTGATCTTTACCGTGATCGACCAGCTCCCAGCTCTCTGCCACGACGCCATCGGCGGGCAGTTGTTTCCCCAGCAAGGATTCGAGTCGACGGCCGCCCCACAGGTAGTCGCGAAAAATGGGTGCGAACACAAGCGGTTCCGAGGGTACGTTGTTCATGGTCGTTTGGCGGGCAGGGGTTGGCCCCGAGTTGTCGATTGTGATTTCCGCTGTTATTATTGGTACAGATCGATGGTGAGAAATACCCCAGTTCGGGAGTTCTCGTCAACGGTTTTCAGCTGATGCGGCAGCTTCCTACCGCACCCCCGTTTGTAATTGCTGGATCATGGTTGCTCGGCCGAGCAATTGAAAAATAACCGGTCGGTAGCTGGCGTCCAGTCATCTATCCTGCATTGAACGCGGCTTTCGGTTGACCGCACGGGTATGGAGCGACAGGCATGGCGAAGTCTCCTGACAAGGACCTGTTTGCCGAATCGACAATGTCGTTCGGCGATCACCTTGAGGAACTGCGCGCCTGCCTGATGAAATCGGTCATTGGGCTGATAATCGGCTGCCTGTTTGGCTTGCTCGTGGCGAATCGCGTCGTGCTGTTCATCCAGGGACCTCTGACAGCGGCGCTGAAGGACTATTACCTCGAGTTGGAAAAGGACGAGATCAAGGCTGAGTATGGTGAAGACGCCGCCGAGCGACTTACCCTGATCGACTCGGGTCTGGAAGTCGACACGATGCAGATCGACATGGATGCACTCTGGCTGAACCTGCATCAGCAGTACAGTGCTCCAGGGGCCTTCCTCGGTTACCAGCCTTTCTCGTTCGTGTTCGACGATTTTCTTCCTGGCGGTGTGCCACTGCTGTTCAACCAGATTGTGAAATCTCAACCCGGTACGACATCAGCTGCGGCTGAACTCAAATCACGGCTGTCCGAGGACGAATTGCAGTTGGCAGAGAAGCTGAGCTCGATCGGCGAGCAGGAATTGGCCGACGACCTGGAGGTGCGAATGCAGGCAGTTCGGCTGCTCAATGGCTGGATTGCCGAGTCCGACCTGGCAGGAACGAAGGCATTTCGTGCTGTCAAATCGGAGTCGGTTGCCATCCGGCGGCTACGGGAGCGGCAGGCAGAGGGCCAGCTTCCAGCGCTGGCAGGTCCCGACCAACGCAGGCTGAACCAGTTATTGGTCAAGCAGGTTTTCAGGGATGTCTTGCGGCCACCGCAACCACAACTGCTGAGAGTACCGCTCTGGAAGCCGATAGAAATTCGAGTACAGACTCTGAATGCCCAGGAGGCCTTTATGATCTGGCTGAAGGCAGCCTTCATCGCCGGATTTCTGTTGGCCAGTCCCTGGGTCTTCTACCAGATCTGGTCCTTCGTGGCGGCCGGTCTTTATCCGCACGAGAAGAAGTACGTCAGTATTTACTTGCCGTTCAGCATGTTGCTTTTCCTGGGCGGAGCCGGGATGGCCTTCTTCTTTGTGTTTGAACCGGTATTGGATTTCCTCTTCAGCTTTAATCGGGCAATGGAGATCCATCCCGATCCACGAATCAGCGAATGGATGGGCTTCGTACTATTCCTGCCACTCGGCTTTGGGATCGCCTTCCAGTTGCCACTGGTGATGCTCTTGCTGCACCGGATTGGCATAATTTCTGTCGCCTCCTACCTCAGTAAATGGCGAATTGCAATCCTGATCATCTTTGTACTCTCGATGCTACTGACTCCCGCTGATCCGATCAGTATGTTGTTAATGGCCGTTCCACTGACACTCTTGTACTTCCTGGGAATCCTGATGTGCGTCTGGATGCCGAGTGTCAGGAATCCCTATAAGGAAGGATATGATCCTTCCTAGCAGCGTTCCCACCAGTGTGGGTGAAAGCGTCTGCCATTCTCTCCTGCTGGCCAGTGTGGTCCCGAAGCATGCCTGACTCGTCCAAGAAACCGAAATCCGCCGGTCGCCGGGGGAAACCATCGCCCCCCTCTGCGCCAGTCAGCAAGGACGGGCCGCAGCGTCTGCAGAAGGTGATGGCCGCCTGCGGTGTCGGCAGCCGCCGAAGCTGTGAAGAGTTGATCGAGCAAGGTCGTGTCGAAGTCGATCGCCGGATTGTCACCGTGCTCGGCACACGTGTTGACCCGGCGACAGCCGAGATCCGGGTCGATGGCAACATTCTGCGGACGCCCCGACGCTGTTACTTCCTGGTCAACAAGCCGAGCGGCGTGCTGGCCACGAACGCCGATCCGATGGGTCGTAATCGCGTGATTGACATCATCGACAGTAAAGAGCGATTGTTCACCGTTGGCCGACTGGACCGGATGAGCGAAGGCCTGATCCTGGTAACGAATGATGGTGAGCTGGCCAACAGGCTAGCCCATCCGCGTTACGGAGTGACAAAAACCTATCGTGTTCGAGTGGCAGGACGACCGACACGGGAGAAGATGGACCAGGTTAAACAGGGCGTTTATCTGTCCGATGGCCTGGCACGTGTTGATGAATTGCGGATCAAACGACGTTTCAAGGACAGCACCGAGATGGAGATGATCCTCTCGGAAGGTCGCAACCGTGAAATCCGTCGCGTGCTGGCGCGTGTCGGTCACAAGGTGTTAACATTGCGGCGAATTGGCCTGGGACCGCTGCGACTGGGTCGGCTGCCAGCGGGAGGTTTTCGTGAACTGACTGCGGTCGAAGTTAGCCAGCTAAGAAAACTGGTCGCCAACCGAAAAGGAACTGCCCGACCAGCTCGGCCAGCCAAGCCAGATCGGTCAGCCAAGCCAGATCGATCGGCCAAACCAGATCGATCGGCCAAACCAGCTCGATCGGCCAAACCAGCTCGATCGGCCAAACCAGCTCGATCGGCCCGGTCAGCCCGGTCAGCTCGGTCAGCAGAGCCGAGAAAGTCACGTTCTGCGCCGACCGGCAAGGCGGGTACGAAGCGTGAATCAAGCAGGTCACGAAGGAGTCGCGGTGCGACGCAGGGCAATTCCAAGGCTCGCCGGCCCCAGACAGGTTCACGGCGAGGAAGGAAACCAGGGAAATGAACAACCCCCTGCATGCGGAATACTATGCCGACCAGGCAGTTCACGCGCAGGTTCGGGTAACTGAGAATGTCGAGATCGCTCAATCGACCTGGCGAGTCCGAATTCATTACCCCGCATTGGCCGAGAGGATTCTGCCTGGTCAATTCCTGATGCTCAAGCTGAGTGGACAGGATGACCCGCTGATCGGACGTCCGCTGGCTCTCTACGATGTGATTGCCGACGGCCAGGGCCAGCCGGCAGAAGTGGACCTCGTCTACCTTGTCCACGGCAACCTGACGACGCGGCTGGCTGGCTGCCAGCCCGGTGATTCGCTGGATGTCTGGGGTCCGCTGGGAAATGGCTTTCAGCACGAAACGACACGGCAGCTGGTGATGGTGGTCGGTGGTATTGGGCAGACCCCGATGCTGGCTCTTGGAAAACAGCAGCTGGGAAGTCAGCTGTATGGCGGACAGGAGAATCCAGGCAGCAGGTCGGAACAGGTCACGCTATGTTATGGAGCTCGTACGGCTGACTTGCTGGCCGGGCTGGATGATTTTCAACAGGCGGGGTTTGATCTCCGCCTGGCAACAGATGATGGCTCCCGGGGCCATCACGGACTGGTGACCGATCTGTTGGCCGAGCTGCTGGATGAGCAACCTGGGGTGGGTCCGGATGAGCTGCAGGTTGTCTGTTGTGGCCCGGAAGCGATGATGGCTGCGGTAGCCGAGATCACGGCTCAACGGTCGGTACGCTGCCGGGTTTCGCTGGAAACTCCGATGGCCTGTGGCATCGGCATTTGCTTCAGCTGCGTTGCGCGGATTCGCGACAGCGATGGCAACTGGGACTTCAAGCGGACCTGTGTGGAGGGTCCGGTCTTCGACGCTGGCCTGATCGACTGGGGTTAACCAGCAGCTGGCCACGAGGTTCTAGAGGCCACTCTTGGCGTTCTTGATCAGCTTCTGCAGCCGCGACTTGGTTCGTGCCGCCGTGTTCTTGTGGATCAAGTGTTTGACACCAGCTCCATCCAGCTTCTGAGCTGCGCTACGATACTCAGTTTCAATTTCCTGCAGTTGCGGTTGAACGGCAGCCGAGATTTCGTCGCTGCCCTTACCGTCGGACTCCATCTGTTCTCGCGTCGATGTCAGTTCCGCGACCGATGCTCTGACCTTGCGAATCTGGCTCCGCAGCGTTGAGCGGCGAGAGCGGTTGCGCAGGCGGTGGGTCTTGTTCTGACGAAGTCGTTTTTCGGCACTTTTGCTATTTGGCATAGATCAGGGAGTCTCTGCAATTGTCCTGGGGGCACTGCTGGGCTGTGACACGTTTTGATCGCCGGGTCGGCAGTAGGATGCCGTTCCAGCAGGAACAAATCACTATCACCAATTATCCCTGTCTTGTCCAGCGGGCCTATCGACTGATGAAGAAATACTCCGGCAGGGGGAACGCCCTGCAACCATGATTCTTCTTCGGCGGCATCGTTTCGGGGCGGCCCGTTGAGGCCTATCGTTGCTGGTGAGCGGGCTTGATAACCTTGCGGATTGCTGGAGCGGAAGTTCCAATGAAACGTGGCTGACCCTATTTTCCCTGCACCAGTACGAACTGATGAATTCTCAAACACAATCCGATCTTCCCATGGTCTCCCTGGTGGGGGCAGGGCCGGGGGATCCGCGCTTGATTACCCTTGAGGCTGTGGATTGCCTTCGCCATGCGGATGTTGTGCTCTACGACTACCTGGTCAATCCACAAATTCTCGATCATGCGCCGTCGACTGCCGAGCAGATTTGCCTGGGTCGCCATGGGCATAGTCGCATCTGGACCCAGGCGGAGATCAACGAGCAGATGATCCAGCTGGCACGGGCCGGCAAGATCGTGGTGCGACTCAAGGGGGGAGACCCCAGCGTGTTTGCCCACGGAGCGGACGAGGCAGAGGCATTGTCGGCAGCCGGCATTTCTTTTCGTATGGTTGCCGGTGTAACCGCGGCCCTGGCCGCAGGCAGCTGCGCCGGGATCCCGCTGACTCATCGCAACCTGGCCTCAGCTGTTGCGCTGGTCACAGGACAAGAGGATCCGCACAAAACAGAGAGCAACCTGGATTACGACGCACTCGCTCGGTTTCCAGGAACGCTGGTCTTTTACATGGGCGTCACGACCGCCCCAGAATGGACCACAGCCCTGCTGGAGGCTGGCAAGCCGGCGGATACGCCGGCGCTGATTGTTCGCCGTGTGAGCTGTCCGGACCAGCTGATCGTCGAATGCCAGCTGGGTCAAGTCGCCGACAAGCTGGCTGGCGCAGACACGATCCGGCCGCCGGTGATCGTGATTATAGGAGCGGTGGCGGCCGAGTCGATCAACAGTGACTGGCTGGGGCAGCGTCCCCTGCTGGGCCAGCGAATCCTGGTGACGCGAGCGCTCGACCAGGCTAGTGAGTTGATTGACTGTTGCTGGCGGCGGGGAGCTGCCGTGGTCTCTCAGCCAGCGATCGAGATTTCTGCTGTTGCTGAGAAGGCCGAGATCGACCAGGCCCTCGACCAGCTCGACCAGTTCGATTGGCTGGTCTTTTCAAGTCGCAATGGCGTGAGCTACTTCTTTGAAGAGCTGCGTCGCAGCGGCCGCGACCCGCGGGCCCTGGGCGGAATCAAGCTGGCGAGCATCGGTCCCGGGACCAGTCAGCAGCTAGCCAGCTACCACCTGCTGGCGGATCTGCAACCAGACGAGTACCGGGCCGAAGCACTGGCTGCCGCGCTTGCGGACGAAGCGGCAGAGGGCAGGCGATTCTTGCTGGTCCGAGCCAGTCGTGGACGTGAAGTGCTGGCGGAAACACTCAGTCAGCAGGGAGCCGAGGTGGCTCAGGTGGTTGTCTATCAGAGTGCCGATGTGTCGCAGGCCGATCCCCTGATCGGACAACAGCTCGAGGCGGGTCAGATCGACTGGATCACCGTCACCAGCTCTGCCATCGCTCGCTCGCTGGTGGCGCTGTTCGGAGCGGACCTGGCCCAGGCGCGGCTTGCCAGCATCAGTCCGCTGACCTCTGCTGTACTGGCTGAGCTGGGGCATCCGGCGAGCGTCGAGGCCGTGGTCTACACGATGGAGGGCCTGCTTGAGGCCATCGAGCAGCAGGGTCCGCCGCCGCTGGACGACGCCCGATAGCAGCCAGCTGTTAACGCTGATAGATCGGCACGAATGCCTGGTCCAGCTGCAACATAATCAGGTTACAACTGGTCACATAGATCGGACCAATGTTCCCGTTCCAGTTTCCGCCGTCGGACTGCTCCGAGATGATCTTGTTGTAGAGCTTGTCTCGGAACGGCCCCCACTCTTTGACCCCCTGGCGATAGACGACCTGGGCATAGTACAGGTAGGTATAGTGCCAGTGGCCGAAGGACCGGGCCCCGGAGGCAACTCCATGCAGGTGTTGCTTGGAGTACTTGAGCATCGATGGTACATGCTCGCTGTCGTAATCCCCGGCGTTGTAGAGTGCTGCCAGCGCCGCCGCCGTGATTGCAGGTCGCGAGCTGCCGCGGTTACGTGAGCTGTAGGAAATACCTCCATCGGCGTTCTTGCAGCGATAGATGTATTGCTTGGCCTTCTCGATCACCTCGCCGGGCACGGCGATACCGGCGTTTCGGCATCCGCGCAAACCCTGCACCTGGGTAATCGTGGTGGAGCCCTCGTCAAAGTTATTACCGTCCTTGGCGCTGACATAACCCCAGCCGCCGGAGGGAGTCTGGGCCTTGGCGCTGAAATCGACCGCTCTCTTGAGAATCTCGACCAGCTCTTCCCGTCGTTCAATGTCCTCTTCCTCGCCCAGTACCTGGGAAAGGAACAGCATGCTGAAGCCGTGGCCGTAGGTGTAACGGTTATCGCTGAGCGGGTCGCCGATCAAGCCGTTGCTGCGCGACTTGGAGGTGAGGTAATTGACGGTGTTTCGAATCGCCTTGGCGTAGGGCCCCTGGACGGTTGTCGATCCGGAGCAGATCAGGGCTGTACCAGCCAGTGCTGTCATCGCGGCAGGATAGTTACCAGCGGTCCAGTGCCCGAGCGAGGACTGGGTTTTCTTGATCCAATCGAGACCCTTGCGAATGCCAGTTTGCCAGGCTGGCACGCGTTTGGCTGCCAGCAAGGGAGTTTCGCTACTGGCGGCGGCTCCTGCACTGGCGATTGCCAGGGATCGAAGCATATCTCGGCGTGTGAATTGCATCGCTTTCTCCAATTCCTCGTAGCCAAGCGGGGTGACTCCGCTGCCGCTTATCGTCATTGTCGTCCAATTCGTCGTCAAAGTCCATTCAACGTGTCGCGACTCATTCAGCAACCATGATCGAGCGATTGTCTCGTGACTCGATTAACTGGTCAATTCTCGCCCGCTGCGGAATTCCCTCAGCTGAAATCAGTACAGCTGGCGGAATCTTACCCGCGGGTCGTGCCTGCAGCCAGGATTCAAGGAAACGTCGCTGGATCGTCTGCCGCTCTGGGGCGGGGGCGATAAAGTCGAATTCTGAAGCGGGTTCCAGTTGTGCGAAGTCGGGATGTTGTGCCATTGCCTGCTGGGCGATGAAACGATTGACCGAGTAGGAATCACCGCGCATCGAGTTGAGATGTGGAAGTTGCCAGTTGTGGCCGGATGCCTGCAGGGCCGGTTGCCAGCCCATGTGCCAGCCACCGATGGCCCGCTGCACGGCATCTCCGCCCAGCGTCCAGCGAACTGCGGCAGCGACTGTCGACTGCTGCTCTGTCAACTCAACCGCTTGCTGGCCGTGCCAGCTGGAGAGCTGGTCGGCCGTCCACTGCAGGGTGCGATCAAGGTGACAGAGATTGCAGGCGTTGGGACGGCCCTTGGCCAGCTCGTTGGCCACGCTGGGTGAATCAATCCGATGCGAACGAATCGCTCCCATCAGGGCAAACGACGTGTGCGGCATGTGGCAGTTGTAGCAGACGCTGCCACTGGACTTGAGCGGATGATGCGTGTGCGCTTCCAGCTGCTGCTGGCTGCTGAACTTGTCATGGCACTTGAGGCAACTTGAGTTGGGCTTTTCCTGACGACGCAGCTGGTCGTCATTGGAGACGTGATCGTGCATCGAGTGACAATCCAGGCAGGTCATTGTCCCCTGCAGGTAGCATGCCGAGATCACCATGCCAAGGTACTCTCGACCGCCGGTGCGGATCGTGCCATCGTCCCAGTAAGCGTCATGATGGGTGTGCGTCTCTTCGGTCTGGGCACCATGGACGATCAGCCGATGTGTCCGGTCGAGCGGCGTGCCAGGACGAAAACCAATCCCGTCGCGACTGAAGGCATCCATATCAACCGGCTCAAAGGTGCTGTGGCATTGGCCGCAGGACTCGCTGGACTGTTGCTGCGTTGCCCGCGTGGCCAGGAAAATCGATGTATCCGCTTCGTTATCCAGGCGGTGCAGGTATCGGCTAAGGGGGTTGGAATGTTTCCGCACGTGTGCTTCCGCCGGGCCATGACAGGCTTCGCAGGCAATCCCCAGTTCGCTTGTAGCGGTAGCCACATCGCGGCTACCGGAGAAGCGTTTGAAAGTAATGTTCGGCTTGCCATTCACGCTATGGCAGGCGATACAGCTTTCGTTCCAGTTGGCAGGGGGTCGCCCATATCGCGGATCAACAATGAAGGAATCCTCGTAGGGAATCCAGCTGCCGGTGGGAATGTAATAGACCCAGGGGAAGAGTCGCAGTTCTGGCTGGTTGGTGTGGCTTGCCAGCCAGTACATTTGCATCTTGTGAGAGCCGGTTGTCATCACGACCCGGCGATCCACCAGCGGCGGTGCTGGACCGAGCCTGGGGTGGTAGAAGTCTGCCAGCGAATCCTTCTGGCTGTTTTGACTCAGTAACTCGTACTCCTTGTCCGGATCGGGCGTGCTGACCCAGAACTCATCGCCATCTCGCCAGACGCGGTAGGTGGTCACACCAAGTGTCAATTCGCGTCCGTCGAACGCCGCCCGGATTCCCTCGGGAGTGGCGCGCATTGTCATCGAGCGGTGGTAGGAATTGTGCCAGCTCTGGAATTCACCAGGATGACAACTGCGGCAGGTTGCTGAAGAAGTGTACCCACCAGACAGGTCCTGAGTCGGAGTGCTGTCGATGATCAGCTGATCGACGCGCGGCTGTCCCTGGTAGGCCAGCAGCAGAAAAGTGAGCGGGCAGAGGCTGGCGAGGACCAGCAGGGCGGGGTGCTGGTGGCGTGGCTGCGGACCGACAAGCCAGATCGCCAGGACAACGATCAGCAACAGCAGACAGAGGCTGAAATCCCAGTAGTTCATGGGCTGACGGCGAGCTGGTGACTTCGCCCTTAACGGACGAGTACCCAATTACAGTTTTGGAATTGGCACGCGAGGGGTTCCCGCTGGAATCCGGCGGGGCGGGCCGTGGTAATCAGGCCGCACGTCGACTCCGTAACCTCGCTTGAGCTCCTGGGCGGCTCGTTCTGCCCAGGGAGTTCCGGGATGGTTCTTGATAACCTCCTGGAAGAGGGCCGAGGCTTTCTCGATATATGGCTGGCTGACAGGACCGGCGATTGTTTCACGCCGACCAGCAATATCCCAGTGCACCAGTGTCAGGTTGGGTGGCTTCTGCAGCGGCACCACCTTGGGCTGCTGCAGGAATGCCTCGAGGGTCGCTCCGTACTCGTAGATCCGCGCCTGGTAGGCGACGATCTGAGCGTAAATCAGATCATAGTTGGCCTGCCAGCGTGGCGAGGTCTCCTGCTGACGGAACTCGGCAGCTTCTTCCATGACCCGCTGGACGGCTGAAAGGTACTCGATATAGATCCTGGCCTTGGCCTGGGACTCGCGGGCCTGGATCACAAACTGTTGCGGTGTGCGTGAGAAGGTCATCCGCATGTTGATGATCTTGGCCGCATCCGGGTCGTACGGATTCAAGTCGCTGATGACCTGCCAGAGAAAGGTCCGCAGCGGGAAGCGATCACGATCGGCGAATTGTTCCAGTCGGGATCGCAGGTCGGGCTGGTAGGAATACATTGCTTCCAGTTCATAACGCCGCTTGTCAGCGTTGCCCCGGACGAGGTTGGTTTCGACACTCGGCAACATGAAAAAGATGCCACCGGTCTGCTGAGCGAGGCGGGCCTGCTCGTACGGTCCAAATCCGCTGGAGAAGGCATCGTGGCGACGGTGAAAGCCGTTTGTCTGCAGCTGTTCGACAAAGGCGGTTTCCGGTCCGCGGTCGATTTGCAGCCAGTGGTTGTTGCCGGTCTGGGGATGATTCCAGCTCATGTAGGCGTAGGGATAACCAAACACCGACTCCCGACCAAGCACGTAGACCGGGCATTTGGCAGCCTTGGCTTCTGCCACTGCGCTTTCCAGGTACTTGTTGTTCGACAGCGGATCGCCACTTTCATCGGTCACCAGCACCAGTGCCATCTGCCGTCGCTTGGCAAACTGCCGGTGAATCCGAATCGATGCTCCCACCGCCTCACACATCATCTCCTTGCCCGACAGGTCGATCGGCACCGAGTCGATGGCCCGGCGAATGACTGTCAGGTTGCCGGTAGGACGGTCGGTGTGACGGATGAAGCCCTGCCCGTAACTTGTGATCGCTGTCACGAGGTGATCGCCCTTGGCCTTTTCGGACAGTCCGAGTTCGTCATAGACACGGTTGATCCGCGATCGAATCTCCTGCTGGTCGTTCTTCATGCTCTCCGATTGATCGAAACACCAGATCAACATGACATCGCTCTGGTCGAGCATCCACATCACTTCCTGGGTAATCCGGTCCATCGCCTGCTGGTAGTTATCCACGATCTGGCGAGGATCTCCGAGAGCTCCTTCAGGCAGCTGTGCTATCAAGCGAGTTGTCGAGGGCATCTGCAGCATCGGTGAACTAACGTCAACAAGAGATGTATCCGAGTCGAATCGCTCAACGATTTCCTGGCTCAGCCGGACCTGGGGCATGGAACCGACGGTGCCGCCGGTGACACCCACGGCAGGAGCAGAGCTGACCACCTGCTCGGTAATCTCCTCCGCTGGATCGAGTTCTTCTTCCAGCTCGACACTCACCAGCTCCTGCTCTTTGACTCGATCAACCGGCGGCGAGATGATCGAATTGAGCATCACGGCAATCGTGGGCTCGAGTGTGAAAAGACCGAGCACAATCAGGACGACGGCATGAAAGATCATCGAGATGCCACAGGCACTGCCGCTGCGCAGTAACCCACGGCGACCGACAACCCGCCGCGTGCTGCCAGCTTGTTGTGAGTCCTGGTCTGAGCTGGCCTGCTGACTGACTTCACCTGACAGCGGCTCGTCAGCGGACTCTTTGTTCTCTGGAGTTTGTAGCATGACATTCTGGCTTGTAGACAAAATGGGTTCGACGGACCGCGTCCTGGCGACTTTCGGAGGGCACTCCGCTGATCTTATCTCGGTCAATTATAGCGGGAAATACTGCTGGAAACAGGAATTCCTCTCGATCCTGCTGGCACTAACTGACGCTCGATACGGCCAGCCAGCGAATGTCTGTCTGCAGGCGAGCTGTACGGTTGGCAGAGTGAGCGGGTGATAGAGGTAATTTTGCTCCATTTTTGCTGATCCGAGGCTACAGAAACTGCCTCAATATACCCGAATAATTGAGATAACTGGATCGTTCTGCAAAACAGCCGGTTGCTGGACAGACAGGTGTTGAATGTCAAGCGTTGGTTTAGCTGAAGAATCCAGTTGAGTTCATCGTAGCCGCGGAAATGGGGCGTTCAATGATCGCCCGCGATGGTCCAAAGGAGCAGACCATGTCCGACCAACTCCGTTCACCAGGATGCGTGGTGTTCTCGCTGGACGTTTCGGATGGGCAGGCTGCCAGGGCAGCGGCCCCCGGCCTGTTTGAGCTGTTTAGCCGGCACGGCATTGCTGTTACCTGGGGAGCTGGCGTCTACCAGTTTCGCTGCATAGCTCGCTTGATCCGAGAACACCAGGCCGATCACGAGCTGGCCATCCTCGGCGACTCCAGCTGGGTCACCCCGCTGGGTCATCGCCGCAAGTTCTATCGCCAGATGAACGAACGCGTGCGTGCTGCGCGGGACGAGCGTATCCGCGTGACCACGCTTGTGCTGTCTGACGTCGATCTCTGCGATCACCTTGACCTGCTGGTCAAACACAAGATCTCGATGGTCCGATCAGCCCCCCGGCCAGGACCGCTGGTGGCTGGTCAGCTGGAACCGAAGTCGTCGAGATTCGGTGTCTGGCAGGCGCCGCCGGCGATCCGATTCGAAGAGCGAGCGAAGCCAGGTTGGTGGGCAGACATCAAGTTGCGGCGGACGCTCAAACGCTGCGTGCAGAATTCCGGCATCCTGCACCTGGCCGCCACCGTAGATGAGCTGGTGGCAAGTCCAGCTGGCCTCGAACAGCTGGAACATATCTGCCAGCTTGTAGCACGACTGCGGCAGGCTGGTGAAATTACCTGCCTGACCCTGCAGCAATTAGCAGGTCAGATCCAGCGTTCCTGGCAACGCCAGGGCTTGGGCAGCGTGCTCAAGGCTGCCGCCTGACTGCTGATCGCCAGCGGCAGCATGCAACAGATCGATGGGCTGCGATCTTTCCGCGCAGCGGGACTCTGCCCGCTGCCACTCAACGCAGGTCTTTTAGGGTCAGCCAGCTGATGACTGCCAGGCCAGCGGATGAAACCATGAAGATAATATCCAACAGTGTATCCGCCTTGTTGAAGGGGACACCGAGCGTAAGGTCCATTGCAAACAGCACCAACAGTAAGAGGGCGATTGCAATTCCGGAAAGGCAGAGAGCTTTAGACATTGCTTTGACAGTGTGAAATGAGACCAACGCAACTGACAATTGAAGCCAGACACGCGTTGACATGCGTATCTGCTAGTATAGTTCATCAACATGAGCCGACTAGCGTGGCTTGCTCAGCATCAGAATTCCGAGGATTCTAGTCATGGATGGCTTTTCAGGGCGAGATCAGTTTTCCAGCGAGCATTCTGTTTACGCTGACGTGAGCGTTTTAGCAAAAAAAAACTGCATCAATACCAGCCAGTTGGGTGCAGGTGACTGATGATCGACACGACGATCGAGGGGCCGCTGGACTGGCAGCAGATGAGGCAACAGATGCCGGTAGCGGGCGAGGTGGCCTATTTTGACCATGCTGCAGTCTCGCCCTTGCCCGCGCCAACCCGGCAGGCAATCGCTCAGTGGCTTGATCAAGCAGCGGAGCAGGGGACTTTGATCTGGCATGAATGGGCTCTTAACGTGGAACGCACGCGGCGGCGTGCCGCCAGCCTGTTTGGCGCCGATGCAAGTGAGATTGCCCTGGTTCCCAACACTACCAGTGGAATCCACCTCGTTGCAGAGGGGTTTCCCTGGCGTGAGGGGGACAACCTGGTAACGCTGGCGGACGAATTCCCCAGCAACCTCTATCCCTGGATCAACCTGGCAAGTCGTGGTGTGGAGACGCGTCGCGTGCCGCCGCCTGTCGGCCGCCAGCCGCTGGACGACTTGTTCGCTGCCTGCGACTCGCGAACCCGCTTGATCTCTGTCAGCTGGGTCTCTTTTTGCAGTGGTTGGCGGCTGGACCTGGAACAGCTGGTCCAGCGGGCCCATGAAAAGGAGATCCTGGTATTCCTCGATGCCATCCAGGGATTGGGCGTGTTTCCGATTGACCTGCACGAGCTGGAAATTGATTTCCTGGCAGCCGACGGGCACAAGTGGCTACTGGCTCCCGAGGGAGCCGGCATTTTTTACCTGCGGCAGCAGCATCTGGACTTGCTGCGGCCACTGGTGGTCGGCTGGAATAGTGTGGAGCATGCCAGCCAGTTTGACCGGATCGAGTGGCAGCCACGAGCAACTGCGGTCCGCTACGAGGGGGGCTCGCTCAACATGGCTGGCCTGGCAGGATTGTCCGCCAGCCTGGAGTTCCTGCAGGCATCCGGGCTCGGTCCCAGCTCCGACAGGATTGCCCAGCGTGTCCTCGAGATCAGCGATCATGCCTGCCAGCAGCTGGCCTCGATCGGCGCCACGATCGTCAGCTCCAGGACTGGCAGCGAGCGGTCAGGGATCGTGGCTTTTGACCTGCCTGGCCAGGACCTGGAGAAGATTCGCAGGGTCTGCCAGGAGCAGAAAATAGCACTCAGTTGCCGCAACGGGTTGCTGCGCATCAGTCCCCATGCCTATGTTGATAAAGGGGATGTGGAACGGTTGATTGACGTTCTCAGATCGCCGCCTTCCTGACTCACAGCGGACTTATACGATGAACCAACAGCTGGACAACCGGGTTGCCGTCTATACCGGCTCATTCGATCCGATCACGCTCGGTCATCTCAACGTGATTGAGCGGGGCCGCCGGCTGGTCGATCGCTTGATTATCGGCATCGGCATCAACGTCGAGAAGTCTGCCATGTTCAGCCCTGACGAACGGCTGGATTTGGTAGAGCGGGTGACCAGCGGCTGGGATAACGTCGAGGTCCAGACTTTCGATGGCCTGGCTGTGGAATTTGTCCGTCAGTGCGGAGCCCGGGTGATGATCCGGGGTGTCCGGCCGCTGACAGATATTGCTACCGAATTCACAATGTTGATGGCCAACCGGCAGATCGACCCCGATGTGGAGACGGTGTTCTTGATGGCGGCGGAGGATTACTCCCACGTCTCCAGTTCGCTGATCAAGCAGATAGCGGCGATCTCGGACGAGTCGACGCTGGCTCGCTTTGTGCCCAGCGAGATTATTCCCGATCTGCAGCGGAAGATCGCGGGAGAATAGTGCCAGCTAGTTTTGTTCGCCGCTGTCGCTCTCGCCGTCGTCAGATCCTCGCCGCAAGTGTTTTTGCAGGTAATGCGCCCGCTCAATATTGCGATCCGCGGTATCCAGTTCACTGCCACTGATTTTCTGCAGGTGGGCTGGCTGGGTATGGATAAACAGCTTGTTAATGGTGGGAATCTCGAGATCGTCAATCAGGCCCAGGTTGACGCCCATCCGCAGGCTGGAGAGCAAGTGCATGGTCTCCTCGCTGGAGATCGTCTTGGCGGTGCAGAGGATTCCATAAGCTCGGCTGACACGATCGTGAAGATCTTGCTGACTTTCACTAACCAGGAATTGCCGTGCCTTGCGCTCGTAATCGATCATCACCGGGATCACCTCGTTGATCTGGCTGATCAAGTCCTGTTCGCTGCGCCCCAGCGTGATCTGGTTGCTGATCTGGTAGAAGTCACCCATCGCCTGCGAGCCTTCGCCGTAGAGTCCCCGGACTGCCAGGCTGATTTTCTGCAAGCTGCGGAAGACCTTGTCGATCTGTCGTGTGATCACCAGTGCGGGCAGGTGCAACATCACGCTCACGCGCATCCCGGTACCGACGTTGGTAGGACAGGCGGTGAGGTAACCGAGCGTGGGGTGGAAGGCGTAATTCACCACCTCTTCGATCTGGTCGTCAATCCCGTCAATCTGGTCCCAGACAGCTGCCAGGTCCAGCCCGCTTTTCATCACCTGGATACGCAGATGATCTTCCTCGTTAATCATCAAGCTGAATTGTTCGCTGGGATCGATGGCCACGGCGCGGGCATCGCTGGCATCGGCCAACTCGCGGCTGATCAGCTGCCGTTCCACCAGGAACTGCTGATCGACGTCATTCAGGGCGTCGACATCGATATAGCTCACATTGGACCATTGCGAGATGGAATCGATGGTGTCGCGCAGCCGTTGTTCGATGGTACTGCGGTCCTGCGGTGAGCACTTGCGAATAAAGGGAAAGTCGGAGAAATTGCGGGCCAGACGAATTCTGGAGCTGATCACGATATCCGACTCCGGGCCGGAGCCGCGAAGCCATTCGCCGCATTGCTGCGCAAGTGTTGCCAGGTCCACTATGTTTTCCCGTCCGCTGGTCGCAACCGCAGGGCCACGACCCGGCTTGGCCCGCTAGGGCTCCTCTTCCAGGTGCTGAATCTGGTCTCGCAATTCCGAGGCCAGTTCGTAGTCTTCCTTACCGACCGCTTCCTCAATCTGCCGCCGTAAGCGAATCAACTCGGTCTGACGATTACTGCCCGGCTGGCCGCGTCGTGGCTGCTTGCCAACATGCGCGTTGTCGCCGTGAATATTCAGGATCAATGGCTCCAGCTGTTGATCGAAGCATTCATAATCATGCGGGCATCCGAGTCGTCCGACGTGACGAAACTCGTAAAAACTGATCTGGCAGATCGGACACTGTTGCTTATCCAGTTGCGACAGCTCGTCCGCGGTCTGCGAGATCTTGAGCTGCTGGGCCAGTGCCCCGGCAATCGATGGATTTGCTTCATCTGGTTCATCGGCCTGCATCAAGTAGACGCGGGCATGTTCCTCGCAGAGGTGCAATTCTTCCGGGATCGAGTCGGCGAGTTCCGTGATGTGGAAGGTCGCCGGTTTCTCGCAATGCTGGCACTTCATGATCGCTTACTCACGCTCTATCCTGATTCAGGTTTTCCATCGGCCAGGTGAATCTAGACCCAGCTCGCGTCCGCGCCGGGGTCTACCAATCCCTCTCCCCGGCTGGCACTTACCGGCCCTGGCCTTGCTTGCAAGTGAGCCTGTTGCGGCGGCTTGGATTCTAGCAATGCCCCGCAGGCTGTCAAGATTGAACGACCCACAGGCCCGGCGTTGTCAACTCTCGCTGGCACTGATAGGCTGGCCAGCAGGCCTGTCGAACGCTCCTTGTCCGGGCCGGTACGCTCTCCTGCCAGCTGAAGTGCCGCCATGTCGCATCTTCCGGATTTCGAGACTTTCAGCTCCCTGGCAAGTGACGCCAGGCTGATTCCGGTCTATCGGCGGATTCTTGGCGACAGCCTGACTCCGGTCCTGGCCTTTCACAAGCTGGATGATGGTGGCAGCGCCTGCTTGTTCGAAAGCGTGATCGGTGGCGAGAAGGTAGGACGCTACAGCTTCCTGGCGGTCAGCCCCTTTCTGGTCATGGAGGCCTGCCGTCAGCAGGTCACCATCAGCACCGCCGAGGGGACTGTCGAACAGTTCGACTCGGAGAACCCGCTGGAGGAATTGCAGCGGCGGATCACCAGCCTGGGGGCTGTCTCACTGGCCGAATTGCCGCCCTTTACCGGCGGCGCCGTCGGCTATGCCAGCTATGACGTGGTTCGCTACGAGGAACACCTGCCCGACGCTCCCCAGGATGACCGCCAGCTGCCGGACATGTCATTTGCCTTCTACGACCAGCTGGTCGTCTTCGACAATGTCAACAAGACAATAACCGTAGTCGCCATGGCCCGGCTGGACCAACATGAGGGCAACCTGGCGGCAGCCTATCAGGACGCTGGCCAGCGAGTCGATCGGCTGGTCGATCAGCTCTCAGCACCAGCCGACCCCCTGCCGACCGTCGATATCGACACCGCTGGGGAGAGCCAGCTGCAATTCACGTCGAACTATGACCAGCCGGATTTTGAGGCTGCCGTCCGTCGCTGCGTCGAGTATATCGAGGCAGGGGACATCTTCCAGGTTGTCATCAGCCAGCGGCTGAAGCTGGAAATCCAATCCGATCCACTGGAAATCTACCGTTCCCTGAGGGTGGTGAATCCCAGTCCCTTCATGTTCTTCCTGCGGACACCGAGTGTGACACTGGTCGGCAGCTCGCCGGAGATCATGTGCCGTGTCGTGGATGGCAAGGTAACCCTCAGGCCGCTGGCCGGGACGCGGCCCCGCGGTGCCGATGATCTTGAGGACCAGCAACTGGCCGAAGACCTGCTGTCGGACCCCAAGGAGCGAGCGGAACATGTGATGCTTGTCGACCTCGGTCGCAACGATGTCGGTCGTGTTGCGCGCTATGGCAGCGTTGAGCTGAGCGATGTGATGGTGATTGAACGTTACAGCCACGTGATGCATATCACCTCCAACGTGACCGGCGAACTGGCCGAAGGAAAGACTGCCTTCGACGCCCTGGCGGCCAGCCTGCCCGCCGGAACCGTCTCCGGTGCCCCCAAGGTGCGGGCCATGCAGATTATTGACGAGCTGGAACCGCATCGGCGCGGACCTTACGCCGGGGCAGTCGGCTATATCGACTATGTGGGCAATATGGACACCTGCATCGCGCTACGTACACTGGTCATCCAGGGCAAGGACGTGTATGTCCAGGCTGGCGCTGGTATCGTGGCAGATAGCGTTCCTGAGTTGGAATACCAGGAGACACTCAACAAGGCACGAGGCCTGCTCAAGGCAATCGAAATTACCGAGGCCCGCCAGTAGACGATGCCGATCGTGCCGGCAGCCAGGCACTGCATGTTCGAGGAAGAGGACCGCCATGATTCATGTGATTGTCAGTGTTGAGCTTGCAGAGGGACGCCGGGACGACTTCCTGGCGGAATTCCATCGTATCGTGCCTCAGGTTCTCGACGAGCCTGGCTGTATCGCCTACGGGCCGACGATTGATGCAGCGACAGAGATTGAGGCCCAGTCGACCAGTGGCGATGACGTGGTCACGATCGTAGAAAAATGGCAGAGTCTGGCAGATCTCCAGAATCACATGGTAGCACCACACATGCTCGAATACCGACCGCGCGTGCGTGATATGATTCAGGCTTCCCGACTTCAGATCCTGCAGGATGCGTAAGGCTTGGCTGGCATGCGAGAGTTACTTGACGACCTGAAAACGCTGCTGGCGGCCCGCCGGCCGACAGCTTTTTGCCGCCTGGTTGAGACCCGCGGCAGCACACCCCAGAAAGCCGGCGCGACGATGTTGATTTATGCCGACGGCTCCCAGTCCGGCACACTTGGTGGTGGCTGCGTCGAAGCTGAGGTCAAGCGACGAGCGCTGGCCCTGATCGAAAAGGGTACGGCCGAAATTGCCGATTTCCAACTCGACAGTGACTACGGCTGGGACGATGGGCTGATTTGCGGTGGACGGATGCTGGTGCTGATTCACCCGCTCAACAACGACCGCTGCTGGCAGTATGTTACCGAGCTGGTGGAGCTGTTGCAGCAGGACGCGGGATTGACCGAGGTGATTGCCTATGACCAGCAAGCCAGTGGTCTGCCAACCCCGGTCCGGCTGCTGTTTGATGCCGACCAACAACTCCCCGCCAGCTGGTTGCCGACCGACCAGCAGCTGGATGAATCACTGCTCGAGCAGCTCAAGGCGGAACTTGTGCCACTTTCCGATCGACCGCGAGCCAGGGCCCGCGGTGGCGTCGCCTGGCTGCCGGCGCTGCCCCGCTGCCGACTGGTGATCGTGGGGGGTGGTCATGTCGGCCAGGCGGTGGCTGCCCTGGCAAGCGACCTGGAGTTTGATGTGACCGTTGTCGATGATCGTGGGTCGATCGTCTCTGCCGATCGATTTCCCACGGCGCGCGAGCGGATTTCGGGTGACATCGATACGGTCCTGCCGGCTCTCAAGATCGACACCGATACCTACTGCCTGATCGTCACCCGTGGCCATAACCACGACGAGCAGGCGCTCTACCATCTGGCCGAACGCAATCCTCGCTACATTGGCATGATCGGCTCGAAACGCAAGATCAAGATGATCTTCCAGGACCTGTTGGACCAGGGAATCTCGGCTGCAGCGTTGGAAAGAGTCCACGCGCCACTTGGTATCGACATCGGATCCCAGACCGTGCCGGAGATTGCCGTCAGTATTTGTGCCGAGCTGGTTGCTCACCGGAATCTGGATGGCCAGGTGCCCGGTCGACCGGCCGCGATCAAGGTGGAAGAACATGTCACTGAGTGAGCGAGTGTCGAGGGTCAGGGGGGACGTCGGTTCGTGAGCAGCTTTGCAATTATCCCCGCAGCCGGTAGAAGTCAACGCATGGGTGAGCCCAAGTTGATGATGCCCTGGCAGGGGGGCGGGCGGATCATCGACGCTGTGCTGGCCGCCTGGCATGCAAGCCAGGTCGACGAGGTTATCGTCACCGTGCATCCGGACGATCGAGAACTGCAACAGGTCTGCCTCCAGCATGAAGTCTCCGTGGTCGTTCCGGACGAGCCGCCCGAGGATATGAAGCGATCGGTGCTGTTTGGTTTGAATTTCGTTGCTCGCTGCTTTCAGCCACAACCGGTCGATGCTCTGCTGCTGGCGCCGGCTGATATGCCGTCCATCACGTCGACCCTGATTGACCAGCTGCTGGCACAACACAATCCAGCTCAGCCCCGCTTGCTGGCACCCGAGGTGGAGGGTCGGCGCGGTCATCCGCTGCTCGTGCCCTGGCCGGCGAGTGCCGAGATATCGCGGCTCGATTCAGAGCAGGGGATCAACGCGCTGTGGGACCTGCTTCCCTCCGCATTGGTCAGCTCGGACCAGTCGGGCGCGCTACTGGATATCGACACGCCCGAGGACTACGACCAGCATCGACCTGGCTCAGGCTGAAAGGAATCCCGACCAGGACCCGTTGCCCTGCTGCCAGTGGTCGCGGATTTCCAGCAGTCCCTCGGCACAGGCATCAAACTGGTGTGCCAGTCGTTGGAGTAAGCCTGCCGACTCGTCGCTGCTGGCAGAGCTGCTGGCAACCAGGTAGGCACGCTTGCCGCAGCCCCGGTACTGCTGCATGCGACTTGGCCCGTCGCGATCCAGCGATTCGGGAAAGAGGCCGACCCAGAAGAGTGTGTGGTCGCCGATCTGGCGGTGCGCAGACGTGCTTTCATCCCCGTCAGCAATCTGGGCTTCGCTCAACAGCTCGTACAGGCTAGAGAGGCGGCGCCCGGTGACGTTGCTGTGTGGCTGCAGCTGGTCGGTACGAGTGAAGCGAATCAGCAGGTTGCTGATATAGTCCGACATGGACGGGTCTGCGATACCCAGGCTGGTCTGAAAAACGTGCTCGGCCAGACCACTCAGGTAACGAGACAGGGGGGATTCCGTTTGATCACTATGCATCGCTTTGGCTCCTCGAACCGTCGCTGCACCCTCACCGTTGAAACTGTATCGAGAGAGCGGGTCCGCGGTCAAGCGAGACCGGCAGGAAAGTCGAAACTGGAGCGGTTACGGGCAGGCGTTTGCGGGCTAGAGAGCCTTGATCAGTTGACTGGCCAGTTTTCCCACATTCTCAAGAACCTGCTGGCGATCGTTGCTGGAGCCATCCGCAATGCACCGAACCAGGGCCGAACCGACGATCACGCCGTCGGCCACCTCTCGCAATTGAGCTACCTGCTCGGGATTGCTGATGCCAAAACCGATACAGATCGGCAACTCCGTCTGTTCTCTCAGCCAGCCCACCTGGTCGACCAGGTCGCTGGGCAATTCCCGCCGCTCACCTGTGATGCCGGTAACCGAGACATAGTAGAGGAAGCCACTTGAGGACTCGGCAATCCGGACGGCACGCTCGCGCGGTGTGGTGGGCGTTACCAGCTGGATCAAGCTGAAGTCGCGGGCATCACAGAGTTGCCGGAAGGCATCCGCTTCTTCGACCAGCAGGTCTGGCACAATGGCGCCGGCGAAGCCAGCCTGGCAGGCCTGATCGAGGAATCTCTCTGGGCCGCGGCGGTGGATGATTGCATAGCTGACCATTGCTACCAGTGGTGCAGTCAGCTGACTCTGCCACTGGCTGGCATGCTGAAAGATCTGTTCAACCCGCAGCCCCTGGGCAAGCGCACGCGTGTAGGAGGCCTGGATAACGGGCCCGTCAGCAATCGGATCGCTGTAGGGAAAACCGACTTCCAGTATCGATGCTCCCTGGCGGTCGAGCGTGGCCAGCAGCTCGCCGGTGAAGTCCAGGTCGGGGTCGCCGGCGGTCACGAAGGGTACGAAGGCCTTGCGCTGGTCAGTGCGTAACTGGGCGAATGCCTGGTCGATACGTGACACGTCTACGACTCCCCTCGCAAGCGGGCGATTTCCTGGCTGTCCTTGTCGCCTCGACCGGAAAGACAGACCACGATTCGCTGATCGGATGGCCGCGACCGCGCCTGCTCGATCGCCAGGGCAACCGCGTGTGAGCTTTCCAGTGCGGGCAGGATGCCCTCGTTCTGGGAGAGCAGCTGGAAGGCCTCCAGTGCCTGTTGATCCTGGCACGAGCAGTAGCTGGCTCGGCCGGTCTCCTTCCAGTAGCTGTGCTCGGGACCGACGCCAGGATAGTCCAGTCCGGCCGAGATCGAGTGCACGTCGCTGGTCTGGCCGTCGTCGTCCTGCATTACATAGCTGTAGCTGCCATGCAGAACCCCGGGCTGGCCGAAGCTCAAGGGCGCGGCATGCTGGCCAGGTTGCTGGCCGCTACCGCCCGCTTCGACACCCAGCAGTTCCACGCCGGCATCATTCAGGAAGGGGTAGAAGATCCCAGCGGCGTTGCTGCCGCCCCCCACACAGGCGACCACCAGGTCTGGCAGCTGGCCCAGTTGATCGAGGCTCTGTTGACGCGCCTCGCGGCCGATGACCGACTGAAAGTGGCGTACCATGCGAGGGAAGGGTGCCGGCCCGACGACCGACCCAAGAATATAATGAGTGCTTTCCACGGAGGCCATCCAGTCCCGCATCGCCTCGTTGACGGCATCTCGGAGCGTGCGAGAGCCGCTGCTGACCGGCCGCACCTCGGCCCCCAGCAACTTCATGCTGAACACGTTGGGAGCCTGGCGACGGATATCTTCCTCACCCATGTAGACCACGCAGTCGAGTCCGAAGCGAGCACAGGCGGTGGCGGTTGCCACGCCATGCTGGCCCGCACCGGTCTCCGCAATCACTCGCTGCTTGCCCATTCGCAAGGTCAGCAGGGCCTGGCCGAGCGTGTTGTTGATCTTGTGTGAGCCGGTATGGTTGGTGTCTTCCCGCTTCAACCAGATCTCGGCACCACCACACGCCTTGCTCAATCGCTCAGCAAAATAAAATGGTGATGGACGCCCCACGTAATCGCGCAGGAGCTGCTGAAACTGCCGCTCAAACTCGGCATCCTCAATAGCCCGCTCGAACTCCAGGTTCAGCTCGTCCAGTGCCTGCGTCAATGTCTCGGGGACGTAGCGTCCGCCAAAGTCACCAAATCGACCCGCTTGGTCGGGTTGCTCGGCCAGTGAATCGTGTTGCGACATGATCTTAACCTGCGCCAGGACATGGCTGGGAGAGGGGCGTATCTCCAGAGATCGATTCTCGATCGCCTCGCTGGGATGGTCAAGGTGGTCAGACTGGCTGGTCGCCTCGACGGCTTGATCCGGCGGCAGGCCTGGCAGATGATGGTCCCGTTCGAAGTCGGAGCGAGGATCTATTGGTATGCCGGAATTACCCGAAGTAGAAACAATGCGACGTGGCATCGCAGCGTGCCAGGGCGCCACCATCCAGGATTTCCACTTCTACCAGCTACCGCTCAAGCCGATCCAGGTCTCCCCCTCGGTCGGCCAGGTTCGCCGCCGACTCCGCGGCCGACAGATCGCCTCGGTCGGACGACTGGGGAAGCGAGTTCTGCTGGAACTGGATAACCAGCAGACGCTGGTCTTCGAACCACGCATGACCGGCCTGCTGTCGGTCGAGCATGTTCCCGATCCGGGACATCTGCGTATCCGCCTCGACCTGGCCGGAGGCGATCTCGACAAGATCTACTTCTGGGACCGCCGTGGACTGGGCACCGTGCAGCTGTTTCGGCCGGCAGAACTCGCAGCCCGACTGGGACCGGACAGGATCGGCCCCGATGCACTTGTGCTACAGAGCGAGCAGTTGCGGGCGCGGTTGATCAACAGCCGGCGGCAAATCAAGGTGGCCCTGCTGGATCAAAAAGTGGTGGCCGGGATCGGGAATATTTATGCAGCGGAGATTCTTTATCGAGCCGGGCTGCATCCGGCCACTCGCTGTGATCGTATGACGCGTGTGCAATATGAACGCGTGCAACGGGCGACCGTCGATATTCTCACCACGGCGGTCAAGTACGAGGGCTCGACACTCTCGGACGGCAGCTATCGCAATGCACTCAACCAGGAAGGCAGCTACCAGAACCATCACCGTGTCTACGATCGTGAAGGTCTGCCCTGCGCCCGCTGCAGCGATCGGCAGATCAAGAAAATCGTGCAGGCACAACGCTCAACATTCTTTTGCCCCGGCTGCCAGAAAAGAAGAGGCTAGGAGCCAGGGAGTCAATGATTGCTGGTCAGGTATGATGAGCGCATCGGTAGCGATTCAACTCAAGCGACAACGGGAGTCCAGGCAATGAAGTCATCGATCACGGGCCTGCTTGTGTTCCTGTCGCAGTTGCTCGGCAGCGTCGAGCAATCCTGTCTGGCCGACGCTACGGCAGAGCGTGGGATGGTGGCGACGGTGCATCCAGAGGCTACTGATGCGGCGGTGCGGGTACTCGAGAATGGCGGGAACGCGGTGGATGCGGCAATTGCCGCCGGCTTGATGTTGGGAATTGTTGATGGCCCAAATTCGGGCATCGGGGGTGGCTGTTTCATTCTCATCCGCCGCGCCGACGGTCGTACGATAGCTATCGACGGCCGTGAAATGGCACCCGCCGCTGCTCACCGGGAGATGTACCTGGTGGATGGCAAGCCACAATCGGAATTGAGCAAGGTGGGGCCCTTGGCCAGTGGGGTGCCAGGTGCACTGGCAGCTTACGAGCTGGCAGTTCGCAAACATGGCCGCAGCGACTGGGCCGATCTTGTCCTGCCGGCTGCGGACGTGGCCGAGCGGGGATTCGCGATTCAGCAGGGCTACGCCCGACGACTCGCCTCGGTAACTCGCTACCTTGCCCGCTACCCCTCCTCAGCTGCCATCCTGCTGGATTCGGAGGGCCAGCCCTATCCGGCGGGCAGCTTGCTCAAGCAGCCCGACTTGGCAGCCACTTACCGCGAAATTGCCAGCCAGGGGAGCCAGGCTTTTTACAGCGGTCGATTTGCAGCGGCCTGCGCCGACTGGATGGCAGCCAACGGCGGCATCATGACCCGAGCCGACCTGGCCAACTATCGCGCCATTGAGCGACAACCGGTGGAGACCCGTTATCGCGGCTACACGATTGTCGGCTTTCCACCTCCCAGTTCCGGCGGCATTCATGTCGCGCAGATATTAAATACGCTCGAGCCGTTTGACCTGGCAGGCATCTACAAGCGGGATCGGGCCGAGTTTACTCATGTTGTTGCTGAGGCGATGAAGCTGGCCTTCGCAGACCGGGCCTACTGGCTGGGTGATGCCGATTTTTCATCCGTGCCACGGGGCTTGATTGATCGCCGCTATGGACGCCGGCTGGCCCGACAGATTGACCCTCAGCAGGCGACGCCAATTGATCAGCACCAGTTTCCACCACGCTACCGGCTGGATACCTTTCCGGCGGCCAACGGATCGGGCCATACCACGCACGTGGCAGTTGCCGACCGCGAGGGCAACTGGGTGGCGATGACCCAGACCGTGAACACGACCTTTGGCTCCAAGGTGATCATTCCCGGCACCGGCGTGGTGATGAACAACGAGATGGATGATTTTTCCATCGCGCCCGGGACTCCAAATGCATTCGGCCTGCTGGGAGCCGAGGCCAACAGCGTGGCTGCCGGCAAACGGCCGCTCTCAAGCATGAGTCCGACGATTGTGTTGCGTCGCGGTCAGCCGCTGATGACGATCGGCGCTGCAGGCGGTCCCAAGATCATCACCCAGTCGTTGCTTGGGGTGATCTGCCGGATCGACCTGAAGATGTCGGTCGATGAACTACTCGCTTTCTCCAGGTTCCATCACCAGTGGCAGCCTGACCGGCTGCTGGTGGAAGCGAACACGTCTGACGAGTTGATCAGCGGTTTGCAGCAGCGCGGCCATATGGTCCAGCGCATCCGCTCGGTGGGTGTCAGCCAGGTGATAATCTGGGACCCCGTCAGACAGCTATTCCACGGCTCGCATGATCCGCGGGTCGAAGGCAAGGCGGCCGGTCCGCGATAACCACTGACTGCTGGTCACTGGTTACTGATCACTATCCTCGTCGGCTTTGAGTACGGTTGCTTTCTTGATGTAGTCCAGGTCGGGGAATTCGGCCTTGAGATATTCATTCCCCTTGTCCTGGATCTGGTCTTGCTGGGGACGCTCGCCGTACTTGTCAGTCAGCTTATCCACCACATCCATGCCCATCGTGACCTTGCCGAAGGGGGCGAAGCCGAGTCGATCCAGGCGACTGTTGTTCCCGACGTTGATAAACAGCTGGGTTGTCCGTGTGTTCTTGCCAGCCGTGGCAAAGCAGATCGATCCTCGCACATTGCTGGCCTTGACCGGGTCATCCTTGATCGGCGATTCCCGCCACTTGGTTTGCACCTTGGGGTCGCCGTTGATACCGAACTGGACGACAAAGCCCTCCACGACACGGAAGAAGCGACACTCATCATAAAAGCCCTGCTGGATTGCCTTGTGAAACTGATCGACTCCCAGCGGCGCGTACTTGCGGTGCACTTCGATCATCACGTCACCGGCCGAGGTCTCCAGCTTGACTCGGAATTCATCCGGTGCCTGCTTGGGTTCATCCTGGGCGTGGAGGCTGCTGGCGGCAGTCAGCAGGGCTGTGATGGTCAGGATCCAGCTGGATGGCCGTGGGAAACGCAACATGATGGGGATCTCCTGGTGCGGGGAAAAAGTGCTCCTGCTGTCAGGCAGTGTGCCGACAGGTGTTCCGATTATAGTAGCCTCTCGGGGGCGAATCATCCGTCGCTGCTCTCGTTTTCGTCGATTGCATCTTGAACCGATCGCCGAATCAACTTGACCTGCTCAGCATCCTCGACTTTCAGACCAGCTCGATCGGTAACATAAAAGACATCCACGACCTGGTCGAGGTAGGTGGCAATTCTGGCCACGCGGACTTCCAGTTCCAAACGATAGAGGGTCCGCGTGATTTCATGCAGCAGGCCCATGCGGTCGTAGGCGAAGACGGTCAGGATCGAAAAGTCACTGGATGTTTCGTTATCGATCGAGACTCGCGTGGGGAGTGGATTGAAGTCTTTGGCGCGGGGACCAAGACTCGGTTGCCAGGTCGGTCGAATGGCCGGAACCGGTTGATCACGGTTCTCGACTACATCCAGCATTGCCTGTTCGACCTGCTGCCGCCGCTCGATGCTGGGAGTACCGTCGGGGAAATCCCCGTCCTCGACGAAGAAGCGGTCGAGCACGAGGGAATCTGCCAGGCGGTGAATCTCGGCGCCCATGATGCTGTTTCGCTGGCTGCTCAAGGCGCCTGTCAGCCGGTGAAAAATGCCCGCCATGTTCTGCTCTGTCGAGCCCACGATGTACTGGACAACGTTCCGCTGGGGGACGAGTCGCGACCAGATGGCAATACCGTGGGGGGGCGCCTGCCGCAATTCGAGCAGGTCGCTGAGCAGGTCTGCTGCAGCCTGGCTGGCCAGCAGGTCATTGGGAACTGAATCCAGCATTTCATCGATGTCAGCCAGGCAGCCCTGCTTGGTGGCCAGTTCCCGGATCGCTGTCCGCCGCTTGTGGGCCCACTCGCCCGACTGGTAGCTGCCGCGATCGCCTGTCAGCTGCCGGCGCGTGCGCCGGTAGAGGTCGGCCAGCAGTTCTTCCTTCCAGGCATTCAAGACGCCCGGGCCGACCGCTGCCAGGTCGGCGCAGGTGAGGATATAGAGCGCCTGGAGCAGATCGGTCGAACCGACTTCGGCGGCAAAGCGAACGATCGTGTCGGGGTCATTGACGTTCTGGCGGAAGGCGGTATGGGACATCACGAGGTGCTTGTGCACGAGGAATTCGAGGGTTTCCTTTTCCCAGTCATTGAGCGGTAACGTCTCGGCGGTTTCCCGTGCCAGTCGTCGTCCCACCTCGCTGTGATCTTCCTTGTAACCCTTGCCCAGGTCGTGCATCAGCAGGGCCAGGTGCAGCAACCGTTTTTGCTTGAAGCCGCGATACGCTTCACCCACCGGTCCCGGGTGCTTGCTGAAGCTGGCAGCAACTTCCACAGCCCGGATCGTATGTTCGTCGACCGTGTACTTGTGATACTCATTGAATTGCAGCAGGCAGCGGGCATGCGTCATCGGTGGCAGGATACGTTCCAGCACGCGCAGCTCGTGCAGGTGGCGCAGGATTGTGCCGAGCTGGGCACCGCGGGACAGCAGGTCCATGAAGCGGGCAGCGGTTTCCGGTGCCAGTGAGCTTGCCGGCGCGGCCGGCAGCGACTGGCGGATGGTCTGCCAGGTGACATGGTCGATACGGCGATTCAGCCGGTTCGCTGTTTCCAGCAATTGCATGATCCGCGCCGGATCCTGGCAGATGGCTGGCAGATCGGCAGCATTGGCGCCGATCTGCAGGGGACTGAGCCAGAGACCGTCGCCAATTTTTCGCCGCAGGATGGGACCCAGGATGCGTCCCAGACGGTTACGGTTGCCAACGGCGGCCAGGAAGTGGGTGCCGATGTATCGGACCTGGCTGGTGTGCTCAAAGTACTGCCGCATGAACTGCTCCATCGGGAACAGGTTTTCATCTCCCTCGTAGCCGAACTTCTCCGCAATCCGAACTTGCTCAGCCAGGTCCAGTTCGTCCTGGGCGCGGTTGGCGTGAAAGTGCATCTCGTTGCGGAGCCGGAGCAGGAATTCCAGCGCCTCGCGCAGCTGGCGGCAGTCTTCGGTCGACAGCCGGCCCTGCCGCATCAGTTGTTCCGGCGAGGGTTGACCGTAGAG
>CAUZOB010000025.1:0-34660 GCA_963581185.1 Planctomycetota bacterium
TTCAAAAGTGGCGTTTTCTGCGGGAAAGAAGCCCCAGGTTCGAATCCCGTGTCGCCCACTCCCCTCCCCTGCAGGCTCTCGCACTCGGCTGCATGGACCGGCACAAGTGGGGTTTTCTCATCCGCAGGGGAAGTGCCTTGCGAGTCGGTGCGAGTCTCACTTCGCGGCCCCTCCCGGGGTTCTTTTTTCGCTGGAGGGGTTAAGCAGTGCGTGGTGGGCTGGATTTGTGAATGATGGTCGTCAGGGTAGCAGGTTTGGATGACAGAGGAAGATCTCGTCATCCAGTAGTTCTGCCAGGATTCCTTGATGAAATTCGTGATCGCTCGGTGCCGGAGTGAAGCGGTCCGCCCGGTGGAGTTTGACTTTGTCGTCCATGGAAGAACGCTGGATATGGCAGGCCCTCGTGGCCAGTTGCTGACGAACCTCATGGCGTGAGGTCCCTGCCGGTGATATCCGAGCGACTGGTCTGCTCGGCCGTGATTCCGAATGCAGCAGCTGCTGTGGCGGGAAAGCCTGGGGGGCGCGGAAATCGAACCCTGGTTCCCCTTCACCTTCCCCGTCGGTCACACTGTTGAGGTAATTGATGACGAGCAGTGCATCCATTGGTGAAACAACGCTGTCATTACTGACATCCAGGGCCTGGTCAGAGAGGTAGCCAAGCCCGCCGAAGGTTACGGCCGACTCGACGGTCAGCATCTGGTTAAGGATTGTGATCACCTGCAGGGCATCGATGGGCGAGATGGTCCCGTCATTGTTGACGTCGTTGGGCTGCACCGCGTTGTGACGGCTCCGGTACGTACTCCATCTGACAGTTTCCCTGGAGACCATCAGGCTTCCTGTTTTGACGTCAAACGGTAGCTCCTGGCCTGTCGTGAGTGTGCGATCTTCACTCATGTCCACTGCCAGCGTGTCCGCGACCCGCTGGTGGCTGGCCTGGTAGCCCGATTTAAGTGCAGTCAGGTTTTGAAGTTTTGGGCGATCGTCACTGACCGTCCGTACCTGGTGTGGATCGTCGCTGGCGTCCGGTGAAAGGACATTCGTACCACTGCCGCCATAGAGGACGTCTACACCTTCCGCACCGGTGAGCTGATCATCCATGTACTGGCCAAACAGGATGTCATTTCCTTCACCACCATCGAGTAGATCTGCCTCGGTAGCGATCAACAGGTATCGATCCTGGTGTTCAAAAGTTCCCCGATGCATGAACCGGGTTTCCAGTTTGGGGTCGCGGTTGCTGGAAAGATTGTCTGAAATCTCCGCCAGTGTGATGGCCTGGCCATCACTCGCTACGGTAACTGTATAGAGCGAAATGCTGTCACCAATGATGAAATCCGCGCCGCTATCGCCATGCAGGATGTCCTTGCCCATCTCGGCCAAAGTGAGTTGCTGTCCTTCACTGCGATGCCCATAGTAGGGGTGCAGGTAGGTTGCCTCCAGTTCCCTGTAGTGATCTACCGCATGACGCCCATATTCCATGTACTCGATGATATCCTTGTTCAACTCCTCGATCGCCGTCCGCAGTTGGAACTCGAGATCTGAATCGTCGCTCATGCAGGCGAGTTGCTCCTCCACGGTGGCCGCCTGGAGTGCACAATTGGCCGCCGGTGAGTTCTCAGGGTGAGTTTCCTGGTGGGCATCAAGCAGGGCAGCAACAGTTTCATGATTTATTATTGGGGTCGCATAAATGCTGAAGTCACCGACGATGACATCGTCACCTGTATCCCCGGAGATCTCGTCGTTACCGGTGGTGAGAGGATAATCATGATCCCAGGCAACCTGTTGCAGTAGGGAATCGCTGACTTCTGACAGGGACGCTGGGTGATCCATGTTGACGTGCTGAATGAACTGGCTGTCGAGTGTGGACCGGTAGTTGGCAAACAGTTCGAGACGACTTGCGACATTAAAAGTTGCGTTGTTAGCGGCATTGGCGAATTGGCCCTGCCCAACAGTCGGTAGGATCAGGAAAGCGTCGTCACCGATAATCACATCATCTCCGGCATCGCCATCAAGCTGGTCCAGCCCAAACTCGATTTGGAAGTAGTTGGGAGAAGTCCTGTCTGCCCCTTCTTCCGCAACGGCGGCCATGGCTCTCAGGGTGTCGGTATGAGCGTGGAAGACGATCGATTCCAGGTCGCTGAAAGCGGTCCGCAGGCCATCCAGGTAGTCCAGCATGTGGAAAACATTCCGGTTGGCCAGGCTGGCTTGGCTGGGGAGACCCATGCGGATGTCAGTAAGCGTGGTGGCGACATCTCCAACAAGAATGTCGTTGCCACCGGCAGGGCTTTCCTGGTGGCTTACCAGGCCTTCAGCATTCACACTCAAGGAACCATCGCCATAGACATGGTCATTTGCAAAGGAGAGCAGTTGTGGATCGTCCACGGTGCCACCGTTCTCGCTGCTCTGCTGGTAATCGAGTCCCAGGCGTCCAAGGCTATGTTGTAACCGCTGGATTGCCAGGTCGATGTCCTTGGCGAGCAGATCGACAGCAGGGATGCCGGACAGGGCGGATGTGTGGAGCGAGGCAGCGTCAGCAAAGACCCAGTCGTCACCGTCACCACCGGTCAGGTGATCGTTGCCGTCGAGGACGTCGAGATGACCTACAACGCGAGGGATGATAGCGGCCAGTGGGGTGATCGCCATCACAGAACCGCCCACCTGGATGCGACGCAGGATGCCGTCTCCCAGGTGGCTGATCAATTCGCTGACCTCGTGCTGGGAAATGGTGCTGAGGTGAAAGCGGTTGGGAAAGGCACTATTGTAATTTAGTGCTTCGGGTGAGATGACCATCGGAATATTAACGAACGTCCCCCCGTCAGGGATTTCCAGGCCAGTGGCTGCGTCTCCATACAGGCGAATTCCACTGACAATGGTTGGGGTCTGCGTGGTAAACCCGGAAGCGAAACGGGCATTGTCTCCAAGCACCAGGTCATCACCCAGTGCACCGTCGAGGACATCGTCCCCTCGCTGACCGACAAGAACGTCGTCACCGCTGCCGCCAAATACCTGGTCGTCATTCGGTTCGAAGGTATCCACAAGGACGGCAAACGTCTCAAACGTTGTGCCGGCATCACTGGCCCGGGTCGATAGCTGTTCCTGGGCCGTGTATGCATTGGCAAGCAGGATCAAGTCACTGCTGACAAGGTGTTCTGCCAATTCCGTCTCCTCGCTTACATCCGCGAGCCGGGAGAGAGGGATGATTTGTGTAATGCTGCCATAATCCTGCAGGATCACGTCGCGGTGCCAGCTTCCATTGGCATTGCGACGGGGCGTTTGGGGATCCACGTAATCTCGCAGGATGCCTCCACCGTCGCCCAAAGCGGTGTCGTTCCCTGCCCCCGCGTGGATTATGTCGTTGCCAAGTTCGCCCAGCAATTCATCATCACCGTTGTCCCCGTGAATCGTGTCCTCGCCACGCTGGCCATGCACGATGTCATCGCCGCCACCGGCATGAATGGTGTCGTTTCCGGTAACGGTATCAATGTCGTCGTATCGAGTGATGGTACGGATGACGTCGATGAATGGCGCGGGGTATTCTGTCCATGTGTCAGGAGAGCTGAGGCTGGTCAGTTCTCGTTCAATCACCCCGTTGTCACCCAGGATCACATCGGCATCCCCACTGGCAATATCCCCCGCCGTATCACCATGAATAAGATCGTTGTCATCGTGGCCGGTAAGGACATTGTGCCCCCCGGTGATGTCATCCTCGTCCAGCCCTCCGTGCAACGTGTCCTGCCCCTGTTGTCCCATCAGGAAGTCATCACCCGCATCACCAAAAATCGTGTCATTCCCGGCACCCTGCTGGTCATCAATGAAAATCGAGGTCACCGGCTGGTTGCGGGGTCGCGTGTCGGCAAACAGGCCATGGTCACCCAGCAGGATGTCATGGTCGGCGCCCCCGTGGATCTCGTCCCCGCCCGTACCCCCGAAAATGATGTCGTGGCCTGCACCGCCGTGGATCTCGTCGGCCGCACCAATCGTGGGGTGAATCACACGCACCTCACTTGGGATACCCGCCGTTTGTGTGGTAAAGCTGGTGTCGAGGTGACTGGTCAGATTGATACTTCCATTATCGCCGAGGACATGGTCATCGTCATCGCCCGCGAGGAGAATGTCACTATCCGCGCCCCCAATGATCACGTCGTTGCCCGCGAACGTGCTAATCGTATCGACGCCACCAAGATCGGTTGCCGACAGGGCCGCACCACCCACCGTGAGATCACTGGTTGCCGTGTCCACGAGACTCGAGACGGCATCGCCGTCATACAAGACATAGCCATGGTCGCCAAATACAAGGTCGTTACCCGCGTCGGTACCGGCATTCAGGGTGTCGTTGTCACCCCCTCCAAGGATCACGTCGTTATCGTTGCCACCAAAGATCTGGTCGGGGCTACTGCATTCCGGGGAGGTCGTCAGCACAGAGAACGGCTGGGAATCGCTGGCCGAGGTAACAAAGGTTATCTCGCCATTGTCACCCAGGAGGATGTCGTTGCCGCCATTGCTGCCGAGGGTGGCGGTGCTGGTTCGATCGATGTTGACAGTGTCTATTCCCATACCAGCCACAATTACGTCATCTGAATCAGCGAGCTGGAACGTGTCGTCACCGGCAATGCAGACATCGGTACTGGTAATCTGGGTCAGGAATCCAGCAGCATTAAAGGTCATGATGCCGTTATCACCGAGGCCGAAGATTTGTGGTTCTGTCAGGCCGGCCGCGGGGATTCCCTGGATCGTGTCCCCGAGAAAACCGCCAATCACATAATTGACCCCTCCCTGGACCGTGATTAAATCTGCCCCGCCAATCGTTGGATCGATTGATCGCACGGTTTGATCGCCGGTTGTTGGCAGATTAACTTCTCCAGCATCACCGATCACACGATTGATGCCTCCACCAACCGTGATCATGTCATCGGCAGCACCACCGATAACGGTGTTATTGTTTGTGGTGACGGTGATTGTGTCGCTATCTCCGATGCCCGGGGCAAGAGTCGTTGCCCGTTGCAGCACGTTGTCGAGGAAGATCGCTTCTCCACTGTCACCAAGCACCACGGCGCGGTCATCCGCCGCCTGGGCTGCGATGATGTCGATCGTGTCCTGGTCGGCCCCGGCGATGACCAGGTTGGCTCCTCCTGCAATCGTCACCGTGTCGCGGCCGCCAATCGAGGTGTTCTGGCTGGTTGCAGAAACAAGCAGGGAGTCGATGTACTCCAGCCGGCCTTCATCGGCCAGCACGTGGTTGGTGCCGTTGCCGATCTGGATAATGTCGCCGGCTGCCCCACCAATGACGCTACTGGTTCCATCTGCAAGCGTGATGGTGTCGGCGGCACCCTGGCCTGATTTCTCGGTGATGGCGGTGACCGCGTGACTTGTTGTGGCGGTCAGGCTGCCATCACCGTCGCCAGCGGAAAGGTAACTGTAGCCGTCATCGCCGAAGATGATATTGGTACTGTTTTCACCACTCGTGATCACGTCGGCGCCGTTACTGCCAAAGACGATATTAGTGCCGCTGCCAGCCTCGATCGTATCTGTCGAATCGGTACCGGGGTCACTCCAGAGGAAGGAGAAGTGTTCCTGGGACGGGTAGTGCAGGCCATCGGTTTGACTTTCCGGGACGGTGGAAATCCGGTAGGTGCTGGTTTCATCCAGGTCCACGTTGAAAGCCGGGCTGACGGTCAGGGAGATAGCTGTGTTGTCGATGATCAGGCGAGGCAACTCGAGGAAGCCGGTGCCATCGTTGATGTCGACATAGAGGCCCGTCAGGCCGGGGGCATTGCCGGCCGGGACGGGGAAGGACGCGTCGGTGTCAGTCAGGACCGTCCGGTTCGGGTTCAGGGTCACGGTATCGCCCAGGATCGGTTCCGGGTAATCTCCCAGTCGCGTCACGACCTCGCGTGGGTCACCGATCGCACTCTTGAGGTAGTCGATCCGGCCCTTGTCACCAAAGATGTGGTCATCACCACTGCCCGAGATGACCTCGTCACTGCCTTCGCCCGCGATGATCACGACCCCGAGACTGGAATTCGCCGCCAGGACGGTGTCGTTTCCACCCTGCGTGTTGACGGCAAATGCCCCGTCTGCCGGGCGGCTCAGGATGTAGCTGGTCAGCGAGCTCAAGTCATCCTCCGGGAAGGTAGCCTCGAGTTGCAGGGTGCTGCCACTGTTGCCGATCACGCGGCGCGTGATGCGAACGCCGTCCCCCTCGGCAGTGAGGAGGAAGCCTTCGAGGCTACCGTCGGTAAAGCTTTCCGCGATGATGGCCTGGGCGCGGTACTCGTTGTCTGGCGAGGGGATGGGGAACGAGAGGATCGTGCCGGTGGCGTGGCTCTCGATCGCATCCTTCTGCAGGGTGATGGTGACCGTGTCGCCTGGTTCGATGAGTGGATGGTTTCGGTCAACAAGGTCGTTCCCGGTTTTGAGGATTGTCCAGGTCTTGTAGTTGGGGTCCGTCTCGCGAGTGTGGGTGCCACGTACCTCGAAAGTGTTGTTGCCGGTGCCGAGCTGGATGTCCACAACTTCAAGGTCGTGATACGTGATGCCGCCGCTTTGCATCTGGTCTCCGATGCGGACGTCCGGTCCCATGTTCAGGCCGTACAGGCGGGTGGAGGTAAGGATGCCGGTGCTGTCGGCCGGGCTGTCTGTGTCATGAATGAACATCACGTCGACCTGGACGGCCTCGTCGACGAACAGGGTGGGACTTTCCGGTGAAATGGTGAATCCGTCGATATCATCCAGGGTCTGGCCCTCGTTGAGGCGGAAAGACTGCCCCAGGCGGAGTCTGGATGCCGCCTGGACAGTTCCTCGTGCCGTGCCACCTGCGACGTATGCCTGGTTACCTGATCCGTCAACGCCCAGCAGGGTGACCTGCAAGGGGGCCGCCTCGACGGATTGTGCCTGGTAGAAGTCCCCGTTCAGTTCCGTCATTCCCTGGATGCCGTCGATGAAGATCTGTGTGTTTTGGTCGGTGGGGAATGCATGCGGGCTGGAGAATGTCACCTGCACCGGGTTGTCCTGGCTGATGGCGGTGATTTCCAGGGTGCTGAAATCTCCCGAAAGTACGGGGAGTTCATAGTCAAGTTCCAGGCGAGTGGGATCCCCGGGGATTTCCGTCACGGTGTAGTGCTGAGAATTGATCCCCGGGATCCCGCTTGTTCCGCTCAGGTAGATAACCATGCCGGTGGTGTAGTCATGTGCCTGGTTGAAGGAGAGCGTGACCGTTTCCGTGATCTCGATGCCGCTCAAAGCCATCGGGGGGGCAGCGCCCGAGACGGTCCCTGTACCACCATCCGAATAGGGGGTAAAGAGAGTTCCATCGACATCCAGCAATGTCAGCTGCCTTGGCTCTGACGGCACAGGCCGGGCAAGATAGGATCGGTCGTTCAGTTCACTCATCCCATCGACAGCCGTGATCACGACACGCGTATCGCTGGTCAGTTCATGATCTGTGGAGACTGTGATCACAACCGGATTCGTGTTTGTGGCAGCCAGGATGTCGTAATCGGTGCTGGTTTCCGCGGGATCTGTCATGCTCAAAATCTGACCGACCTGGGAAACGAGTGGATCGTCTTCCTCGCCCGAACGAACCGATGTGACTTCAACAGATTGTTCGACCAGGTTCGTTGCACTGAGAAACCTGTCGTAGGCGGGCTGGGTCTGTATGGCACGGTAAAGGTCTTCCACCAGGACCGTGACTTCGCTGGTGGTTCCGTCGTCAGTCACTTCCAGGACCGAGCCAACAGAGGGCTTCACGTTCGTCTCCTCGGTAAGCAGCAGCGGGCCGAGCACGTCAAGCGAGCTTCTCCCCACCCCACCCTCGATGGAAACCGGTCCCACGATCCCACTGAGGGTATGGGGATGTGGTGCAAATTCCTTGGTGTCTCCTCCATCCACAACGGCGTCATCAATGGCGACGACCTGAATCTGTACCGGGGTGTCCCAGTCGTCGGGACCAAAACGGACAACAATCTCGTCCCCCGCGGGAGTAATTCGTGCGTCACTACCGGTGAGAGTCAGCTGGTTCGACTTGTAGACGATTCCACCGGTGCGGGTCGTCTTGGTAATCGTCGGAACCAGGGTGATCTCGGCGTACGCTTCCTGCCCGCTGGCTCCCGGGGAGAGGATCGGTGGCGCCGTCAGGACAACCTCGTAAAAATCACCGGCGTCAAAGACATTGCTGGCGGGTTCCGCGGCAAGGAATTCGAGCTGGAATGTGAGCGATGTGGGCCCATAATTGTTGACCGCGAAACTTGGCTGAATGTGGAAGATGAGATGACCGTTTTCAGCATCCTTGGCTTCGACAATCTGCTCCAGCGGTATCAGGATTGTCTCCTGGGCCGAGATCCGCGTGTATGAGTGGGGAGGGATGGGGACAAACGTGGAAAACAGGTCAGTTGTTTGGGCCGGGCTTGTGCCCTGGATCGTGGTGGCCAGGTATTCTACATCCAGGTCAAGGTCGGCAATCGCCGATACGGTCAACGTGGCATCCCCAATCGGCATGATTTCACCAAGGTCGAAATCAAATACGATTGTGTTGCCCTCGTAGACGTGACCGGAGTCATACCGGGACTGTGCAAAGTAGTGTTGACTGATGAGATCGGTGTACTCGACGACATCGGTGGATCCGCCACCTTCTCGCACGATCACGCCGGGTGAATCATCGTCCGCGAGCCGAGCGACGACGCTTTCGATGTCCGCGCTGTCATAACCGGGTCGTATGTGCAAGTAATCGACATCGATCAAACCACCCAGGGACTGCGGTTCCCCGTCTTCCAGGAAAGAGACCTTGTTCCCCTCGACGTCGTAGTCCACGCCAGGTCTGAGCCGGATCCCGTTGTGCCAGACCGCGACGTTGCCACCAGTCAGCCCGGAGACAGCCAGTGGCAAAGACCCGGAGGTCAGGCTCGAGGTCAGGTCGAGGCCCGTGAGGATGATTCGCTCGTTTTCATTTGACGTTCGTGCACGAGCGGTAACCCCGAGGTTGGCGGTGGAGTTCAGTGCAGTAACAATCCTCGCGGCAACCTCGGTTTGCGTTGTCGTGCCATCGAAGGCGATGGCAATCGTCTCCGGTTGCGTGTTTCCATCGTTGTCGAATTCATAGACAGTCTCGCTGCCCGTATTGTCGTGGATGGAGAATGTCGTGCCGTCGACGAGTGGGTTGTCGCTGCTCGTGGTGAGTACAAAGCCCTGGCTGTCGAAGGGAGATTGGCTCAGGCCAACAATGAAAACCGGTTCACTGGAAGGGATGTTGAATTCATCAAAGGGATTTATGTCGCTTCCTGCCGGCTGCAGCTGATCCTTGCTGGCGCCACTGGCATCCTCGAGGATGGTCATGTCGATTCGGCGGACATGGAAGCCCTCTCGCGTTTGATCATTGTCAGGCGTGACATGCACATCCTGGAACTGGTCCCAGTTGGCTGGGGTGAATGTGAGGGTGTTGACCGCCTGGCCGGTCGCCGGGTCGGTCAGTGCGGTACTGTCGCTACGTGAAAGCTGGAGCTGGGGCTCCCCGGGAATCGGGCTCACTCCCTGGTTAATATCGAACTCGATGTTGGTGGTTACGGCCGGTTCTTTTGAGAGCCGTACGCGAAGGACGTCGTGCTCGCCCAGTTGGTCCCCGTCTGATCCCTCGATCATGCTTGTGACAGTATCGAAATCTGTGATCACCTGGTCAGCCGGGTCGGCGAGTGGAAGATAGCTCTTTGTCTCATCCACGATCAGCCCGGGTACATCATTGTCATGGATCTTGACTTCAAGGCTGGGGATGGTGAGTCCATCATATTGCTGGATCCGGTAAACGCTCTCGCCTGCTCTCGGGTCGGTGGTCCAGGGACTATTGAGCACGAGGGTGGAAAAGGCGGTGTGGCTGGCAGTTCCGTCACTGGTGTAAGGAGTCAATGCCGTGCCATCCACATCGGCCAGCAGGACCCGGGTCGGTTCCTGGGGAATGGTGGTGACGCGATAGCTGTTCCCGTTTAACTGTTCCGTCCCGAGAACACTGTCAACCTGGATGCGGTCGTTATTGCGGAGGTGATGTTCGGCTGCAAAAGTGAGCGTGACGGGTCCCGTGCTGACGTCGACAATGTTGTGGGTGGTGACAGTGGAAGAAATCCGGTGATCCAGAACCAGTCGTTCTTGCCCGGCGCCGGGACCGCCCGCGATTTTCAGTGTGGCACCTCGTAAAGCGCTGCTTCCGTCGGCCTGCCGCGGGAAGCTGGCCGTGGAGTCGGTAAACGTACTGCGTGGATCGGGCGAGGTGGTAAAGCTTGCATCGTCCGGGAGACCGCCCGGTTGTTCGTTGAAGCTGGACATCGTACCGGTGAAGGCATCATCAATTCGTACCAGGTAGGTGGAGAGTGGGATCGGCACCCGCAGTTGCATCGTCAGGGTGCCGTGATTGCGGAGGTAATCATCCACGTAATCTAAACCGTAGCGTCGCCCTCCTGTTGTTGGAGTCACATGGACGGTCAGGTAATAGCTGGTGACGTTGTCGGGTGGGATGGCATTGGGGTCCGGGGCGATCGGTTGAATTGCACTGCGGAAGGTGTCAGTAGAGATCCCCAGGGTTGCCGAACGGCGGAAGGACCCGCGGTCATCAAACAGCCTCTCCGTGGTTACGCCGATAGAGAAATCAAGGTATTCCCCACTATTGTCAATGTCCGCTTCGGCATTGATGACGAGCTGGGCGTCGAAATCAATTTCATTTCCCGATACCGGAAAATCGAAGGACAGCGTATTGCCGGTATACACATGGTTCTGCGTCAGGCTGGTTCCCGTGTAGGTGATCGGTTCAGGAGGTTCGCGTGCACTCCAGGGCCGATCGATGGTCAACTGCAACCGGTCCGTTGTGCCGGCCGGGACAGTCACGGAGGTGATCAGGCGACTTTGCCCGACCCCGCTGCCGCTGACGATCTGGATGTTGCGACCAAGAGTCTCCTGCGGGTCGATGTCCTGCGGCCGCGGGATCGTCATGTGGTTTGTGGAGATGCGGGCATTAAGGACATCAATCGCATTGACCAGTTGATCGGTGTCTGCAAGCTCCAGTTCTGTGTCGTTGATGACCTGGCCAATCTGATAGAAACCGTCGTTGCGTCCTGAATCAGCAATTTCGATAAATCCACCTGCCAGGAAACCGTCGTCACTCCAGCTGCCAATGTTTCGTTCGATCCTGTCAGGTCCGTCCGGGACCTCATCAAAGGTAAGGTCGACGAGAATGTTGATCGCCACATTGGCCACTTCTGTTGCGTCGGTAATCACGGCATCCGTGGAGAGTGTCAGGGTGCTCGCCGTCACCGCCTGCAACTGGTAGGTGCCATTGTGATTGTCGCTGTTAGAGATGTCGATCCAGCTGTCGTCGATGAAACCGTCTTCAATCCAGCTGCCTCCTGGATCCTCTCGCGTGATGCTTGGGGCTGCCCCGTCATTGTCGTCAAAGTCGAGGCTGGAATAACTGATGGCGTCTTGCTGGGTCAGGCCACCCACTTCGATTGGATTGCCGTCAAAGCTTACCGTGCCGGCCTGGATGACGTGATTGATCATGCCGGAGCGAGGCCCCTCGTAGGCGTCATCGTCCATGTCAAAGGCAATGTTGCTGGCCCCCGACCCATCACCAAGTTCGGGACGGGTGAAGATGGCCGAATTATCTTCCAGGATGTGCGCGTCGGCGGCGATCTGGACTGTTTGTGGGATATACCAGTTCAGGGGGGTGAATCTCAGTGTCAGGCCCGTACCGTTTGCCGTCACCGCTGCTTCGGGCGCAGTGCTTGAAAGACGGAATGCCTGGGCTCTTTTCTCCCGATCAACCGGGGCGGGTACAGGAGCCAGGGCCTGGACAAAGACGTCGGTCATCGGTGGACGGGTCAGGAAAACCGTGTAAGAGTCCCCCTCGCTTTGACCCTCGGTGATGATGCTCGAACCGATCGTTTCGCGCAGGACAATCGCCGGTTCATCATTGTCGGCAACATTAGCGGAGAGTCCAAAGATGCTCTGTCCGTCGAACAGGGAATCCGTGCTCTCAATACTATGGGTGACAATTCCGCTGTGTCCGAGCAAGTCGTTGCTGACAACCGGTGGGGTATCCCCGGACATGTTAAACGTGTCCTCTCCCAGTCCACCAAAGATCTCCGTGAGAAACGTCTCCTTGGTACTCTGGACAAAGAACCGGTCATTCCCCTCGGCACCGTCAATGCGCAGTATCTCAATATTGACAAAGTTGATCGTCAGGCCGGCTCCGAACACCCCGTTTTCGGTGATCACGAAGTCGTCTCCAAATTCCGTCCCCACCACGACCAGCGTGTCCGTGCCGTCACCGCCGTTGATGTTCACGGGGGCGTTAATGGCATACTGTACGAGATCGGCACCGGCCCCGCCGGTGACATCGGTGCGTTCTCGCTGGGGTTCCTGGGACCCGACCAGTGCAAACGCGCGGACCTCGAAGATGTCATCTCCCTGGTCTCCATTCAGCGTCAGTACGGCGCGGTTGTGATAGACGACGAAATTGTCTTCGCCCAAGCCGCCGTTGATGGTCATCGGGGAACTGATCCCGTTGGAGAGATAACCTCGCGTGGTCTGGATGGTTGCGAACTGGTCCTGGAAAGCAATCCGGGCGTTCACCTCGGTTCGGGCCGTACGGAAAAGTTGTCCAACCTGGAATCGGTCGTCACCCGTTTCGCCGTTCAGGGTGACTTCCGAGGCGGTGTCGTCCGAGGCAAAGTAATCATCTCCAGCGCCCCCGTTAACGACAATTCTTTCCACACCGCGGTAGTCGATCCGCTCGATATCTCCCACTCCTGTTTTCAGGACCTGGGGATCACCGGTGACCGTTGTCTTGGTTACCTTCACGAGGGCGACAAAGGCGATAGAGCCATCCGAGTTGGTTCGCAGCAGGAATTCATCGGCAAATATTGTTCCGCTGGTGTAGAAGAGGTCAATGCCACTCAGGCCGCCAGTGTCATTGACCGTTACCAGCGATGGATTGCTTCCCCCCTGGAAGGTGATTCGGTAGGTGTCATTTCCATCATTGCCATCAAGGTAATCATCTCCCTTGGTCGCGAAAATGGCATCATCCCCGGGGCCAGCCATGATCTGGTCTGAACCGATGCCACCATCGAGCACATCGATGCCGCCGTTTCCGAACAGCTTGTCCGCTTCTCCCTGCCCGAGCAGCGTGTCGTTACCATCATCGGCACGATCGGTGGGACTTGCTTCCTGGCGGCCGCCTGGCACAGTGATCATCGTGCCACTGTCACCGAACAGGAAGTCGGCTCCGGCACCTCCCTGGAGTTCATCGTTTCCAGGGCCGCCCTGCATGATATCGGAACCATCCCCACCCAGTAGAAGGTCGTCTCCCAGGCCGCCATCGAGCAGGTCGGCCACGCCGCCGGCAGGTGCCGAGGCACGGAAGATCGAGTAATTCGTAGTGGTCCAGCTCGCATTCGTGCTGGAGGCTTCCAGCGTCAGCTCTGTTTCACTGGGGACTGTCAGGATTCGTGAGAACTCTTGTGTCACGCGATTGCGAACGAAGTCGCCGGTCCGAACCCCGTTTGTCTGGAAGCTGGCTGCGGAATCGGTGAGTACCGTAGCCGAGCCTCCCGTGGAGGTGTTCTTGGCCACGATTTCGGTCAGCATTCCCTTGTCGCCAAACAGGATATCCGAATCGCCATTCCCCTGGATGTCGTCAGGGCCGCTGTTACCGATCACGGTGTCACGACCATCGCCGCCGTACAGGATGTCAGGTCCTGCGGTGCCGATCAGGATGTCATTGCCGGCGCCACCAAACAGCGTGTCACCGGCAGAGGCTTCCAGGGCGGACTCGGTTTGCTTGGCACCGTCCAATTCCAGCGGCAGCAGGTTCGCGACCAGTTGAAAAGCGGTGTCTGGTTCAAGACGACTGGGGACGCCTGCAATTGGATAAGCGATCTCCTCGTCGAAAAGGAGATCGGCGCCGCCTCCGATCAGGAGGTCATTTCCGTCGTTGCCATAGAGAATATCTTTTTCGCCACCGCCGAAGAGGATGTCATCGCCATCTCCCCCGTGGAGTATGTCGCCATCGTCGCTGTTCTTGCGGATGCCGGCAGCGAGGGAATATCTCGCCAGCTCACCATTGTCACCAAAAATGAGATCCGGCCCGGCAAGCGAGTAGATGCTATCCTTGCCGGGACCTCCGAAAATCAGGTCGGCACCTCCCGTTCCATAAATCGTGTCGTCCCCTTCCTGGCCCCTGAAAATGTTAAACACGTTGGTGATCCCCAGCGTGTTCGCGCCGGCACCCAGTACGACGTCATCCCCCACACCAAGATCAATCACGAGCTGGATTCCGGGGGCATTGAAATTACTAAGATCGAAACGGTCATCCCCCAGTCCGCCATCGATCAAGATTCGATGGTTGGAAGAAACGGTGTAATCCCGGACGAACGTAGTTGCATCCGATCCCAGTGCATTATCGAGTGCCCGGAAGCTGACTGTCGCCACGCCGTTTGACGAGGTCGCTCTAATTTCAATGTTTTCCGCCACATCGGTGGCAATTCCCAGAAGCCGCTGCTCGGCAAACTTCCCTGTATGGACCAGCAGGTCCCCGTCATCCAGTTCGGTGGCGAAGATGGGAGGTCGGAAGAAGTCGATCGAGTAATCGAGCAGCGTCACTGGGCCGTAGATGGGGAACTCGAAGGAGGCGGTAAAGAAAAGGAAGTGTATGTTCAAGTAGGCATCCAGCAACGCATAGACTTCTCCGCGGACGTCAAAAATGGCGAGGGGTGCGAGGGCGGCGCCTGCCCCTGGAGCATAGGTCTGGTTGGTAAAGTTACCGATCAGCTCGCTGACTCGTACCTTGCCATCCCGGTTGGGGTCGAACAGGTCAAACTCGATCCTGAAACCGAGCGAGGCACGAACTCCGGCACTGGCAATCCCCAGGTTGAGCTCGGCTGCAGCAGTCAGCGCGGCATTGAAAACCAACTCGGGATCGTCGACACCGTTGGCCTGCGGGCTGTCATCAATATAGAACCCGTCGAGCAGGTAGACGGGATTCCTCGCTCCGGTATCGACGAAACGCTGGATGCCGGAGGTGTCGTAACCGACCGCCGAATCAAATGTAACGCTGGCATTCAGTCCAACCGATACTCCCAGCGGGCCGTAGATGGGGAAAAAACGGGAAAAGTTGAATTCCAGCGTGAGCGGCTTGATATCGTACTGCACGAGCGTGGCAGTTTTTCCCTGCAGGAGACCAAAGATCTGGGAGGGATCCGTCAGGAAGGGGAAACTGAAGGTGCCGTGCTGCTTGAGCAGGGAGGACATGGTCCTCTTGGCCTTGTTGTTCTTGGTTGCTTGTTCTGTGCCGCTGCTGTCATCCGATTGGCTGTCCAGCTCATTTTCTACGCTGCTGGTTGTTGGCGTGGGCGTGTCGAGATCTTCGGGATTTGTATCCGGGTTCGCCAGTGCGGCTGGAGTTGCCGGATTGCTTCCCGATTCTGCGTCGTAGTAAACGAAATCACCAATCGGAATCAGCAGGCTGGCTCCGGCGGAATCCGCGATATCATTGATGAGTGTCACAACCTCGGCAATCTGGCGAATCAGGCGGGTGTCGACCTTCCCATAGGTATCTGCGAGGTCCAGCCAGGTGAAATCCATGAATTGACCGATAATCGGTACCGGTGAGGTGACAAAGTCCACGATCGGCTGCAGAGGCTTGGTGAACTTGGAGACTTCGTCCACGACGGGACCCATCACGTTGGTAAGAAAGTCCCCGACATCCAGCTGAATGTTGTAGATGCCTACTTTCTTCAGGCCGTCGGCGATCGCGTTCGAGATGGGATCCCCGGAATACTTTGCGAGAAAGGGGTTGCTCTCGCTCCCGTCAATTGTCCGCAGGCTGATAAAGGTGCTGTGGCGGCCCAGTTCGCTGAGAGAAACCTCGTCCTCGCTGGCGACTGAACCTTCCGACGTTTCACGCTCTCCAAGTTCCCAGAGCAGTTCCAAGCGACCGAGGATGGAGGGGAAACCGCTTGCGGCGCTTCCGACCAGTTCCTGGTTAATCCCCAGTTCCAGGTCGAGTGTTGTTTCTGCGGTTGCCGCAAGTGCAGGAATAAAACCCATCTGGCCGATTTCGGAGAAAGTCAGTTTTGAGGCATCCTCCAGATCGACGGCGCCTTGTTCAAAAATATCGACCACGAAGGTTGCAGCCAGTTGCGTCGGGAGGGTTGTTCCTTCACCATCCACGCTGTTCGTGGCGTTCAATTCGAGAAAGGCGAGCCGTCCGGTTGCTTCCAGTGAATCGGTGCTGACACTCACATCGAAAACAAGTTCCGGCAACTGCTCCTCCGCTGACCTGTCCTCTTCCCCGATGCGAAGGTAAAAACCATCCGCAAAGCTGAGCCCGAACACCAGGTGGAACTGCCAGCGGATGTCGACGTCAATATCCCCTTCCGTCTCCAGCCCGATGCCGGGAATCCCCAGGTCGAAGTTGATCCCGAAGGATTCATCTACAAGATTCCCCTCCAGCGTCATGTCCCATTCGATAAAGACGTCATTCATGTTCACGTCCGGCGAATCGTCACTGGGAGTCAGGTAGTGTTCCAGCGTCTCCGCTTCCAGTTCGATCGCTTCCGAGATGCTGCCCTCAAGAAGTCCGGCTCCCTCCGGCCCCAGCAGGTCGTAGAGCAGCAGTGAAACCACGTTCTTTTCCGGGGAGGCAAAGTCGATCGCCAGATTCTGGGCTGTTTCAACACCCTCACGAAGCGGCCCGATCAGGTCCTCGCGGAAATCCGAGATAAAAGAGGCGCCCTTGGAAAGCTGGCCACCGACCAGGGGAATCGTCGTGTTGCCGATGTCCCCTTCCAGGACGTCCTGGACTCCTTCCAGGATCAAGTCCACGCCATCGATGGCCAGGAAGATCTGGTTAAAAATATCCAGCCGGCTGAAATCAAAGCCAGAGACGTATTCCACGACCTGGCTGACATCGATCACGATCTTGTTGTTTTCCAGCAGGTCGTCTGCCTGGGTTTTGACAGCCAGTGCACTGGTACCCGTCAGGGCCGCGAGATCTCCACTGGGCGTGAACGTTCCGTCGTCATCGGAGCCACCGATGACGATATTCCCGATGTAATTGGTGTCTGTCGGGAAAAAGACCGGCAGCGTTCCGGAAATGCTCCCACCAAGACTCACCTCGGTGGTGGAGGTGTCCTCTGTGTTCAGGGCGGTTAGCAGCGAGGCGAATGTGGCTGCATCGGCCGGCACACTGGCTGGCAGATTGGAGTCATTGAAGACTGTTTCAGCAAATCCGACTCTCCCGGTGGCCGCAATGCGGATTTCCGATGAGTGCTGGTCATTACTGGCAATCGCCAGGGCAAGTGGCCCGAGGCCGGCCCGGAATGCCAGGTCCTCGCCGGCAACCTCGACCTTGGCCTCCAGGCCGGTCGTATCATAGATGTAGAGTGGGAGGCTCACGCTGTCATCGCTCACATCTCTCAGGTCGATTCCCAGCGAGAGGGTCATCAGCATGGCTCCCTGGGCGACCAGGTTGGCCGAGCCGGTTATTTCCAGGATGCTCTCCTCCTCATCCCCATCCCCAAGAAGGGCAGAGAAAACGCCACTGCCGAATTCGATGTCCGGTATCCGGATGTCGAGTTCCTTGCTGATCGTGGCACCCAGGGTGAAATCGATTTTCAGCACGCCCTCACTGTAAGTCAGGTCGACAACGTCATTCCCCGCCAGCTGGGCCAGTCCCCCCGAGTCATATTCCACCGATGCCGACATGTCTTCCGTGTTGAGGAGGGTCACCTGTGTCGGCTGCCCGTTCACGGTTTCGACCGTGAAGGTCTTTCCGTTGAGCAGCGAGTTGCTCTCGTCATCCAGGAGTCCGTCGACACCATCGATCGAGAGCTGCATCCCGCTGAGCAGCTCATGGTCCTGGTCAAACGTCACAACAAACGGTCCCGTGGCCGGTGCGGTGACCGCTTCGATGACCTTGGGCGGCCGGGGGTTTTCCTGCCCCAGGAACGTGTAGACATCGTTCAGGTCGGTGAGGTTGATTCCGATCGCCTCGTTAATCTTGTCCTCGAGGGTTTGCAGGGTGCCACTCGGGTTCTTCTCGACTTCCTCGACAGCAGTATTAAATCGTTCCACGTAACCAAGCAGGTCATTCAGGCTGACGTCGACCAGGGGAAGGTCACTGTCCAGGAAGGTAAAGGACTCGAATTCGCCAAGAAAATCAGAGAGCTGTCTCAGGCCGCCCAGAATCTGGGAGAAGCTGATCTCACTGAAGTTCGGTAACTGCAGGCCGGTGAGACCTGATGTGTCGAACGTGACCGCGGGTCTGAGGGCCACGTCTCGGATGTTTTCCAGTTCTTCCTGCGTGGGAAGAGTGAAATCGTTACCAGCTTCATCCGTGGAGGAGACGCTGACGGTGGTGATGTCGTTATTGTGGCTGACGGTACTGATCCGGACGTTCACAGGAGCATTGTCCGTGGTGTCACGGAACTGGAGTTGCAGTGTCTCGGGGTTGCCTGTTGGTCCGCTGGCCGTGAGTAAGTTGGTGAACCTGTTGCCTGGGTCATCAAGCGTGAAAGTTGTGGCAGAGATGTGCTGGTAGTTGGCCTGGAGAAAACGGGTCTCGATGAAGGGATCGCCGATCGTGACCACGTTGAAGTTTGCACTCGGCGGTGTGGCGCCGAGCAGCTCACCGGCCATGCTGGTAAAGTCCGTGGAGCCGGCACGCAGTTGCAGCTCCAGATCAAAACCACCGTAGTTGGGGAGTGATCCCGCACCCTCCGGCAGGGCGGGAGGGGCGGGTGTGAGCAGCGGTGGTGCGAGCAGGCCCTCCGCACCCACGAGCTGGCTTCCCGGGTCGTCGCTGCTGAGGATGTCACTTATCGAAGCGAATGTGAGCTGATCGTTGTTGATTTCAGCGTGGTTGAGGTTCAGGCCAAGTTCCAGTTCCAGGCCGGTTGCAGCCTGGCCGGTGAGCTGGGCGCCCACGAAACCAAAGTCGGCGCTCAGGTTTACCCCTGTTTGCAGGGTGGCCTGGCCGGAATTCGTGCCCTCCGGTGGCAGGGTTCCCGGGTTCGCCAGGATCAATCCAGTAATCCTCTCTTCTGCATCTTGCTTGACGCCCGTGATTTCGTAGGCCGCGGAGGAAAAGCCATTGACGTTGGAAAAACTGAGAGAGAGACCAACCACCTGCTCGGTGAAAATCTGGTCTGCGGTGATGTAAATTTCACCGTTATTGGACTGGTGGACCGTGATACCGGTGATCAGGCGACCGGCGCTGACATCCGCCGTGGCATGCAGTATCCGGTCGAGTGTCCTTGAGGAGGATGCGGGATCGTAACCGGTGATAAACAGACGATCCGCGATGGTTGTTCCCTGGATGGCAGCTCCCTCGAATTTGCCGTCCGGGATGTCGTCTTTATCAATTGGGTTCTTGTCAAAACCGATCAGTCCGAGCTGGACCCCCGCGAGGGAACCGTTGACCGCATCGATGCGGAACGTGCCCGTGCTGGTCGACTTGTTCTGGAAGACACCCAGTCCGCTTTCAGGGGTCAGGTATTCCACCACGGCGCCATTCTGGTCTAGTACGGACTCCACGGCACGACCACGGATAGTGATCGTGTTGGAGTCGAGCCGCTCGGCAATCTCGTAAAGACCGGGTCGGAAACCAGTCGCCTCCTCCAGGAGAAGGTGGAGCTGGGGTGTGCCAAGACTCGCGTTCAGGTCATCCGACGTGATACCACCGAAAAGGCTGTCGGTGGCCACGATCGTGGTGAGGCCGTCGGAAAAATCGGTCGCGTGAAGGTTGGCCGCGGTCGTCCACCCCCCCTCGCTCGTCAGGTCCAGCAGCAGCAGTCCCCGGGCGGCCTCGTCTGCAGGAGTGTCAGCTTGATCAGTGAGATAGGTGACATAAAGGTCGCCAGGCACCCGGGGGGGCCCTGGAGCAGTTCCCCCCGTTCCTTCGACCAGCTGATCGATGACATCGCCGATGTTGTTGGCGTCGTCAAGCGTGATGTAATGGACCTCTTGACCGGAGAGCGTGATCTTGAGATCGGACCTGAGATCAAGGCCGGTAACGGAATCAGGCAGAGTGCCCGTGATTCCCAGGTCCGCCGCCGAGCCTGCGCCCGTTACGGCAAAGGTCGACGTCGAGGGTGCCTCCAGGGTGAAAAGGAGCTTACCCGTCGTGGAACTGACAACCATCTCGAATCCCAGAGAGACTGTTCCCCCGTCCCCATAGGCACTTAATCCCGTGCCATCCAGGGAGTTGCCATCCAGTTCCCCCAGGGTAAGCGTCGTACCGTTAATGGCCGTGATCCGGAAGATTCTGCCGTTCTCGTCTGTGTCGTTCAGTTCCTCCATTCCCGTCACGTTCGCGATCTTGACCGGCATCCCGACCTGGAACTCGCTTAGCTCCGCGAGCGTGACTTCAACCGGGTTCGCCTGCGTTATCCCGGTGATCGGGCGGCGGTAATTCTCGAACTCGGCATCAATCGCCAGCTGAACGTCGGCACTGAGATCCAGCACATTCCGGTTTCCGGACGTCCCTGTCTGTGGATTGGGGACCGTGCTGGTCTGCGCGACGATGACATCAATCGGGAAAAGTTGTGAGTCGAGCGAGAGTTCGAGTGTGAACTCCTGGTCACTTCCCAGCTGCCCCACTTTTTTGGGAAATGGTCCGCCTTCGACAAGCTGCGAGATCCCGTTATCCCCAAGGAATGATGCCCCGCTGGCCTGCAGTCCCAGTTCGCGGAAAGCGGCGTTGCCGCTCTCGGTAGTGACCGTGAAAGGGTGCTGGCTGGAGAGCTGGAGTATGTCGTCCAGCTCGATTGCCTCGACGACCTGCGGATTCAACGCGTTCGCTAATGCATTGTTCAGCTGCCCGAGAAGGTCTGACACCTCGGTGTTTGATTCTGTTGCAATCGCTTCCAGCGTGACAGCAACGGCGGGGCTGTTACCGATCGCGATCTGGAAGGCAACATCATTTTCAAGCTGGCCAAAAATCGTTCGCGGGGTCTCCTGGGCCGTGACTGCCGGGCTCTGTTTGACGGTGACCTCGAGGTCCTCAAGGGTTGTCTGGTCGGTGAGCTCGTTTCCAGTGATCTCCCCAAGGTCATAGCCCAGTGCCAGGTCGATACCACCGCTTGCCGTGATAACAAGGCGTGTCTCGCTTGTGATCTCACCCAGCGGCGAAAGGTCAATTTCGAAGTCGGCTGGCAATTCGATTGCCGGGACAGCCAGTTCTCCGGTGGAGATATTCAGCAGCAGCTTGTTGTCTGCGAAGGTCACGTCATCAACGATGCTGAAAGAGCCGGCTTCGTTGGCAAAGATCTGTGCCAGCCGTTCGGCAAGTTGCTGCAGGGAAGTAAAGGTCGGGGTTCCACTTGCATCGACGAGCTTGGGCGTGTCATCCCCCAGGCCCGTGTTGTTACCAGCGTCGTCCTCCGTGACAGTAAATGTCACGTTGTCCTCAAGACCTTCCACGCTCAGGGTGACGGAAAAGTCGGCTGTCACTTCGCCATCCACCGCGGAAATGTCCGCGATGGCCGCCCTACCGTCATTGCCAACAACGCTCTCCCAGTTCCCTGAAGCGAGAGTAGCGGGAAGGGGGGCTTCTATACTGAAATCCCCTATTGCTGAATCAATTGCAAACAGCGTAAACGTCTCCCCATTGCCCACGGCCCGCAGGGAATCCGCCAGGTCGGCACGTGCCAGGGCGTTGTTGATATCGGTTACCAGCCGGTCGGTACTGTCCTTGGTCTGGTCCGCTCCCGTACTAAACAGCAGCGATTCTGAAAGGATGCCTGCCAGGTCCAGGACTTTATCCAGGCCACCTTTTACGAAGGGGATGCTGATCGAGGAGAGCGTTTCTCCCTTGCGAATCTCGTCCAGCCAGCTGGCAATGTTCCCGATCGAGCTGACGATATCGGCGGGAGTCAGGTTGGTAAAACCGGAGAAAAGGTCGTTGAAATTTGTATTGACCACGACCGAGGGGCTCAGCGGGTTGCCACTGACCTGGATCGAGCCCGTTCCGGCGACAATCTCCGTGTCCGGGTTTGCCGGGTCCAGAGGATTGGCCGCGCTCGCCACGACCGTGAACTGGAAATCGAGTTCCGGGTCGGCGGTCCCTGTCGAGTCGGTCAGGGAGACATTGGCTGGATTGAAAACGGGTCCCCCGCTGCTGCCAAGCCCACTGGTATCGAGCAGGATGCCGACGTCCAGTGTGGTGTGATCGATGCTGGCGTCAGCGCGAAGAAAACCAATCGTCAAGCCAATACTATCACCCGGAACTGCCGCCAATTCGAGCCCGGCCAGCAGGCTGGAGAGGCTGGCCGATATTCCAGTGCCGCTCAGTGGGGTGGCCACGACAAACTCGGCGTTCAGGCTGGAAGTTGTATCCAGCTTGGAAGCCGAGTCGAAGGTAAGCCCGAGCCCGGCAGCTTCGACCCCAAAATCGAGTGCCAGGTTACTTGTCCGGGTCACGGAGGTGGAAAAGGGGAACTCGATTTGCGGAGGAGTTGTGGTCAGGTTGATGAGTGGCGCATCGAGCTGGAGCGTAATCGTGGCCTCTCCGAGTCCGCGAGGGATCGTGCTGGCATTGGAGAGACTCAGTGGTGTCCCGGGGAACTTGAGCAGGGTCTGGGCCGATCCTGTACCGGAGACCTGGAAGTCATTCACCTGGCCATCCTCCAGGACAAACGCCAGTCGCTCGAGGGACCCCCGGGAGACAGCATTGACTTTCCCCTGGGTCAGCGGCAGTGCCTGGAGGCCGGCGTTGAGAGCGGCGACCAGGTCGTCTGTATCGTAAGTGCCGCTGGACAGGCCACTGATCACGCTCAGGTCGGAGTCGCCATCTCCGTTGAAATCTGCAGCTTCGACCGGTGTAAGGTTTGAAGCATCGCCGTTGACGATCACCCTGGCCACTTCATCGTCGAGGAAAAACAGGAAATTGTAGTCGGCGTCATTCGCGTTTGAACCGGCCGGAAGGGAGATCGGTGCCAGTAATGCCGCTCCCAGGTGATCCAGTGCCAGGGGACTGTTCGGTGAGGTCGGGAAATGTCCTTCAACGGTATCGACAATGTTCTTGGAGGTGATTGTCGCGGAGGCCGTGGCGAGGTAGTCGTCAATCGTGAATCGCAGTTCATCGAAAAGTTCCCGGACGCCGATGGCGTCGGCGACGGACGTTCCCACCCCGGAGATAGGCAGGGCGGCGTTACCGGATTCTTCCAGGTCAGTGGCAAAGTTGACGAGAGAATCAAGCCCGCCGGAGAGCGTTGTCGCGATGGGCTCGGAATTGATTCCCAGTAATGTGATATTCATGTTCACGATACTGGGGAAGCTATCGAAATCAGTCTCCTGGATAGTGAGGGTGTTGCTGTCCTGGGATATTTCAAAAGGACTGGTTGCTTCAACGGTGAGGTTGTTTGTACCCAGGGCCTGGAAATCCAGGGTGTTACTTGGCTGGGAGGTGGTGTCGGTCAGGGTGACGTCATCGCCCCAATCGGATCCCGGATAGAAAATATCTGCTCCAGGGCCACCCCTGATGGTGACGGGGGTGGCGGAAAGAGATGTGAAGTTTACCGTGTCTCCACCGCTGCCGAGCTGGACGACGAGTTGATTGCCGGCCGAGGGGGAGGTCAGGGTGGTGGGGTCGAACTGGGGGCTCACTGTCTGGTCGGTGAGAACGATGCTTCCGGTGGAACCATCCAGGAGAATGTCGGTTGATGCGGGAGGGATGACGTAGAGGGGGCTGTTGGCATTGCCGGTGTTGGGGAGTACAGCAAGCGTCGAGGGGAACTCCCCTTCTCCCTGGATCAAGGGTTTTGTTTCCAGCTCGCCGTAAGCGTATTCCAGGGTCCAGTCGCCCCCGGCCAGGATGTGGCCGCTGGCATTGGTTGAGGCGGTGACATCGGCAGAGGTAGAAGTGGCAATGTCTGCAAGGAGTGCCTTCCCCTTGGGGCTGCCGGCGAGATGACAGCCATAAACCAGGATGTCGGCTCCTGGGGCCAGTGCGCGGCCCCAGGCGGCAAGGTCAGGCTGGTAGGTGTTGTGGAGGTTGTCGGCAGTGAGCTGGCTATTGCCGAGGGAAAGGGAACCGGGGCTGGCATGGCTGAAGAGGTGAATGGCGGACAGCTGGGAATAATGCGAAAGGTGTTCTGTGATCTGCGTGACGCCGTCACGTGTCGTGTTGACCCAGACAACATCCAGGGGAGCCGTGGCTCTGAAGGATTGGAGCAAAGCTTCCGGCTGGGCAATCCCTCGATCGATGATCACCAGTTCCCGGCCGCCGAAATGCATCGGGACACTCGGAACGGCGGAATTCGTGCCTGTCTGCTGAGGAGGGCCCCGCGCGAAAGGCGCTTCGCGGCGATAGTGGCCGACCGTGGGGGAAAGATCATCTCCGGTGATAGGGTCGCTGGCGGTGTCGCCGGCCGGCGGAGTGGTTGCCTGGCAGTGGGGATTGACGTTGTTTTCGGTGCTCTCCTCGCGGAATTCAATGGAATGGCCAGGCTCGGCCCCCAGTTCGTGGAAGTAGGCATCACTGTCTTGCGGTGTAATCGATCCCTGCAGTTGTTGGATGTCCACCGCATCGTGCGTTTGGGTGACGACAGGAGCGTCTTGTCGCACTTCGGCACCGATGTCGGAGAAAGCTGGCGGGCATGGCCCGGCAACTGCCAGAAGTATTCTCGGCTCCAGGGATTCCACCGTCAGGCGGGAGCGAAAATAGCCGTTCCTCTCAAGAGGGAAGGCTCGGCGGGCAAGCCGGCGTCGATACGATCGCTGACGCATTTTCACGGCGTGCCAATTCCAAGAGGTGTGCACGTCAACCCAATAAGGTAGCCATGCACGTGAGGAAATATCAACTCGGCCGGCACATAAAGCCTTGAAACCAAACGGAATACAGCCGCCGAAAACTTAGCCTAGCAGGCAGGGAATCTTTTGCAATCAGGTCTGGTTTAGAATTGAAAATCCCCGTTCTGACTGCACTTAGGCACTAAAAGGGTCAGCGGTTCTTATCGGGATTTTCTTGAGGAACGATCCTGCAGGTTGGAAAGGTGCGGCCAGAATAGAGAGTGGCTTGTCTGGCGTCTGCGGTTCGTAACTGGAAATAACCTTGTGGAGATCGGGCCGGAGCGACAACCCGTAATCGGACTGGTTGATTGGCTGGAGTGACGAGCGCCGCACCGGCCCCTGTCAGCAGCCTGTTGACGGTGTTGACAACATGACGGTTGTTTTTCAGCGAACCGAAATCGGTTCCAGACATCTCCTGCAGGATTCCTGACAGTCGGAGGAGAGTTTTTTCCGTAAAAGTCCTGGTATATAAGTTTTCCAGCCTGGATGCTGGGTTTCTCGAAGTGGGCTGTCTTTCACGTAGGATTTGTGCAGAACCGAGATCCGCAAAAACCTCATCGACAAGGGTAGGCCTCGTTTCCATTCACTTTCCAATTGATCTCATATTCCCGCTCTTACCAGCTGTTACCTACTAGGTATACAGGATCCTCTGCCGTTGGAAAAGAAGGCGAGGCTGGCTTTGAGAAGATCAATAGTTGAAGGTTGTGCTCAGAAAGAAGCCATCCATCATCACGTCATGATTGGTCTTCGAAAAGACAGCTTCATGAGTGTCATCGAGAAAGACCGTGCGGTCCGAGAGGTTAAACCAGGCGCTGAATTCATAGCCGAGACGAATTTCCACCGCCTCACTATCCCAGCCGATTCCGAGGGCTGCGCTGAAGGCGGGAAGGGCCTGTTCGTAAGAGTCGTTGATGCTGACCAGGATGTCTGCTGCCCCCGACGTGGCGTTGAGATCGGTTTCTTCGAGGAAAACATTGTAGTCCCCGTACATTAACGATCCTTCAGCGTTGCCAAATACATGAAAACCATTGGGGAGAGACCAGATTCCCTCGCCACCCATTCGCAGTCCGAACATCGAAATGTCGACGCTGTTATCGACTTCGCCGGCGTTAAAATCGCGCCCGTCGTAATCAATACTGAACAACTGGTCGTTTTCCGCCCAGCGAATGCCACCAAAGAGGTCAAAAATGGCCCGTTCTCCAGCAACCAGGGAGTGACGCAGTTCCACGTCGAAGATGTTCATGGAAAAGTTGGCCTGCGCCGAAGCAGTCAGGGCCTCTTCGTTAAACTTGGGATGGCTGCGGGTGGCGAAAATATAGGATTGGCCAGGGGGAGCTGCTACCGATGCCGTCGACTCAGCCGTGTAATGACTGAAACTGAAGAGGATCTGCCATTCGTCTTGCATTGCATATGCGACGGATGAACGGAATCCTGAAGACTGTCCAAATTCGACTTCATGGAGTGTGCCGGAGCCGAGGGCCAGGGCCGTCTGGTCTGTGACAATGCCGAAATCCAGGTCGCGGCGGCGAATTTGCCAGTTCAGGTAGTCGACGCTGAAAGTTAGTCTTTTCTGTTTTTCCTTGAGATCCCACTTTTTGTTTTTCAGTGTGTCGTCATCGTTGAAAGTAGCGATGGTGGAAGCAGCGACGGTGGAAGTTAGCTGCGCATAGTCCACCGGGATCACCTGGGACGGGTCGATCAATGGCAAACGTTGCATTTTATCCGGCGAGCGGTGTGGCGTTATGGCGAGAGGAAGGTCATTTCCCCGGGGCGTCGAAATCGCTGTCAGGGGAGTGGCATGATCATCTTGGGCGAGGATGGGAAATGTTATTAACCCAATTACCATAGATAAAAACATCGGTTTCATCGTGGCTGGCCCCTTCTTGGAACGCGGAGAGCGAGGGGACCCTCCTGGCCCCTGCATTTCTCTTTGTGTCGACAAGCAGGTGGTACCGGCTAATCCTGTTTGTCGGATAACAACAGGTAGGACGAAAATGGCACGTGAAAGAATCGGCTTGTACGGATTACACCGATTTTTCCTAAAAACGGTGTTTTCGTACTCTGGTTGTCAGTGATCCGGTGAAGTCCGCACAGGCGTCCTTCACGCTCTCGGGGAGCTCGGCCCAGGCCTCCAGCAGGAGCCTCAGCCGCTCGTCATCGCCAAATAGTGCGCCTGATTCTGAACCACCCTGTTTCAAAAGTGGCGTTTTCTGCAGGGAAGAGGGCACAGGTTTGAATCCCGTGTCGCCCACTCCCCTCCCCTGCAGGCTCTCGCACTCGGCTGCATGGACCGGGGCTGACACATCCCCTCCACCCTGTGAATGTGCTGCCCCCGTTGGCGGGCGGCTAAAATCGAGCGAGTTGCCATTCACTTGGGATCACCATGTGCCCGAAACAACAAGTTGCCGTCGGGGTGGTGGATCAGTTTTTCGACGGATCCTTGGCCTGCGAGCGATAGACCGGTTTCAGCCCTCGCTTCCATGTCTTGCCCTCGAGGTCATGGCCAAGGGACTTGAAGTGGGAGAAAAGCGTGCGCTGTAACTGATCGGCCCTGTCCGGGTGCGCATCGGCCAGGTTCATCATCTCCCCGGGGTCGTCTTGCAGGTGATAGAGTTCCCGGCTCTTTTCTTCCAGTGTGTAGATCAATTTCCAGCCGTCGGGAGTGATGATCGAGCGTTTGAAGGTGTAGTCCCGATAATCGGTCTCGGAGAAGACATTTCTTCGCGCTGGTTCTCCTGCCATCGTCGCTGCCAGGCTTGTGCCGCGAAGCTGTTTTTGTGCTTGTGCCGGGACCTTCAGATTGAGCACATCGAGGATGGTAGGCATCACGTCAATGCTGCTAATCCTGTCCGTGATCACCGTGCCGCTGGTTTGCCCCGGCAGCTTGATCACCAGTGGGACATGGATCAGCTCGTTGTAGAGCGTGAAGCCATGGTCGAAGCGGCGATGCTCGTAGAACTCTGTGCCATGGTCCGACGTCAGTAGGAACAGGGTCTTCTCGGTCAGGCCGAGCCTGTCCAGGGCGGCGAGGAACTCTCCGAACTGCTTGTCCATGCGCTGGATCTTCTCGTCGTAGACAGCACGCCAGAAACGCACATCCTCGTCCCGCAGCGTGAGCTTTCCTTTTTCAAGGCCTTCCTCACGGAGAATTTCCTGTTCCAACTCGGTCCCGGTGTATTTCCGGTCATAATCCGGGTCAACAAAACGGTAGTCGTAACCGGTATCCGGCGTCCGTTGCCCGTGGACGTCATAGCCGTGCAGGAAGAGGAAGAATTTCTTCTCCTTGTTTGCCTGCAGCCATCGTATGGCCCGCGGAATACTCTCTTCGATACTGCCGAATTTACCTCGCGGATAATAGTAGAAATCAAAACCCTGCTCGTAGCCAAACCCGCCGCTCACCCCGGCATTTCCCGTGAAGCCACCGGTCCTGTAGCCGTTGTGCTTCATGATATCGGCCAGCGTGATTAATTTCGGCGACAGCTCCTTGAGGTTGGCGAGTTTCTTTTCCTGGTCGTTGTAGACCGCGTACTTGTTGGTCATGCGATGCTGCGAGGGATAAACACCAGTGAACCAGGTCATCGAGGCCGGGACTGTCCAGGAAGCCACCGAGATCGCGTTGCGGAAGGTGAATCCCTGCCTGGCAACCTCGTCCAGGAACGGTGTCACCTTGCGCGGGTATCCATAGCACCCGACATGGGCCGCTTGCAGCGCATCAAAACTGACCAGGACGACGTTACAGTCCTGGTACTTGATCGCCCCATCATGGGCGGCTTGCGCAGCGGGTGGCTCCTCGCCTGGGACGTTACCGCTTCCCAGGCAGATCCAGAGCATGCCGGCCAGGATGGTCGAACAAGTATGAGCCTCTTGCATCCGTCGGTTTCCCCCGGGGTGGCCTTGTCTGGTGGGCGTGGTCAGGGTGTCCTGGCAACGCGAAAGCCGGCAAAGTACTTGCACTGGTCAGCCGTAAGGTAGAAACGACTGGCGGATCGACACCCCGATTCGTTCAGCAGCCAGGACCCGCCACGGACCATGCGATGACGGCCATGGTCCGGGCCCTGTGGGTCCTGCCTGGGCGACTGTGCGTAGTAGTCCTCTTCGTACCAGTCCCAGCACCACTCGGCGACATTCCCATGCATGTCGTGCAGGCCCCATGCATTTGGCTTGTAACTGCCAGTTTTTGCGGTTCGCTTCAGGGAATTGTTGATCGACGAACCGTACACGACAATGGTCCGGGACTGGAGATTTGCCTTGCGGTTGTCGGCCTTGACGCCGAAGTGGAATCGATGGCGGCTTGAAGCACGGCAGGCGTATTCCCATTCGGCTTCTGTAGGTAGGCGATACCCGTTTCCCCCGTCGACGACGACGGTTGCATGCGTGATTGATTTACCATCGTGCTCGATGTCCGTCATCCTGTAGTAAGGACGGTAGCCGTCCCTTGCACTCAGGCGATTGCAAAACGAGATGGAATCAAACCAGCTGACCTGTTCGACGGGGAAGTCGCTGGTATCGAGTCGCCGCACCTTTTCCTTGCCGTGGCTCTTTCGCGTGAAATGGCTGGGGGCGAATTCCATCACTTCTTCAAACTGGCCTTGTGTCACTTCGTAGGTTCCCAGCAGGAAGGTGTGGCTGATCTGAACGTCGTGCAGAATCTCCTCAGCCTTGCGGCCTGCCTCGTCCAGGGGGGATCCCATCTGGAAATCGCCGGCTTCAATAATCACCGTCTTCAGGCCCGTGGACTGGCTCTGGCTGCAGGCCAGCATGATTCTTCGAATCAGATGCCTGGCCCGAAACTGCAATTCCCGGTTCGTGTTGTCAGCAGCGACCTGGCGAATGGCTGGCAAGGCGCGTTCACCGAAATGTACCAACTGCTTTGCCGCCGCCTGGCGTACGAGGAAATGGCTGTCCCCAAGTCTCCTGGCCAGGGAGTCGATATGCTGCAGATCCTCATCCCCAGCAGGTTCGACAGGCAAGGCCGGCAGCCCGCTACCCAGCACAAGGGCCAGCAGGATCGTGAAACGGATTGGAAAACGCATGAAATAAAGCATATCGAAAGATACCGAGAGGAACCATCTCCAGTACGGCCGTCTTCACGCTCCCGGGTAGCTCGGCCCACGCCTTCAGCAGGAGCCTCAGCCGCTCGTCATCGCCAAATAGTGCGCCTGATTCTGCACCGCCCTGTTTCAAAAATGGCGTTTTCTGCAGGGAAGAGGTCACAGGTTTGAGCCCCCTATCCTCCACTTGGGAATTAAGCAGGACCCCGCATGATGTCGCACTTGCCGGCACGTGTGGGGTTTTTTCATTGGCAGCTGCGAATTGGAAAGGGTGCCTGGCAGATATCGTCCTAAGGTAGGAATGATTTGGATTCAAACGGGACGTTCAGTGCTGTTTTTAAAGGTTTTTCCCGCTCCGACCGATAACTAAGCATTGTTAGTCTGTTACGGTTGCAGGGATTGTCGGGACGTACGCTCAAGGTGGATATTTATGGTCGGGTTTACCGTATCATCCGACTCCCGGCAGGCAATCGGACTGGCGGTTGAGCATGGCAGCAGGTTCAGGTTCATTTGTCTGGTACTGGTCGTCAGTTGCCTTTTCACGCTCCCCATTCATGGTCAACAACCCGTCGACAGGGAAATCGTGTCGACACGTGAATCAGAAAGTCTGCGATCCACAGAAGAGCCAAGTGATGATTGGTGCTCACTGGCGGTTAAGGATTCGCAGCGTAAGGATTTCTTCACGCGATGGCAAGAAATGGCAGCGCTCTACTCCAATTCTGAGGATCCGTTCATTCAGGAACTTAAATTCATTGGACGATTTCATTACCAATATGGGTTGGTTGATGGCTCGGTCGGCGGGGAGGACGTGAACTACGAAACGGATGAAATGCGTCGATTTCGTACAGGGCTAAGCACGAAATTCCTCAAAAACTGGGATCTGTACGCCGAGGCCGAAATTTCTGACGATCAACGCCCCCGAGGTGAGGATCTGGATATTCGTTTTCAACACATGTGGCAATTTAAGCTGCACCTAGATGTGAAAAAAGCTTTTGATCTGGATAGTGTTGACGGCTTCAAGCTCGGTATTGGGTCACGTGAGATCAACATGTCTTACGAATGGGTTACGTCATCTAAAAGAATCAAAACCGTCGAGCGTTCTGCCATCGCCAACAAGATATGGGCATACAATTCGGAGTTTGCCAATCCAACCGGTATTTGGTTCACTACCGAACGCGAGGCTGTAGCGTGGACACTTGGAGTGTTTAGCACAACACAGAACGACTGGGTTGCCCCATTCAACGATGGAGAGCTCTACTACAGCAACGTTCATTGGGAACTGCAAAGCGGCCCGGATAACGAAGAGACGGACCTGCGATGGACCATGTTTATTCAAGATGTCAGCGCGGGGGACGAGGTTCTTGCTGGTGGCCTCGACTGCGCGACCGCGGTTTCAATTCAACGTAAACGTGGTCCTTGGGAATTTCACCTTGAGGGAATTCTTGGCAACAATGGCGATCAAGTGAATGCAAATCGCGAGGGTGACTTTTGGGCGATTGTCGTTATGCCCTCATCCTGGATCATTAAGGACAACCTTGAAGCGGTCTTTCGCTACCAGTATCAAGGTAGCAGTGAGACAGAGGGAATTCGGCTTAACTCGCGCTACATTCGCCGCGCTGGTGCTCGTGACGGCTTTCCATCGTTAGCCAATGGACGAGGAGATGAACACCACAGTTGTTATTTGGGTATACACAAGCTGATCAACAGCCATTACCAAAAAATTCTGGCCGGTGTCGAATATGACTCTCTTCTGCAAAATGGAAATGAATTGTTCGGCAGCTGGTCAGCTATGGTGGCCTATCGAATTTACTGGTAGAGGCTACTCTCAACGGCCCTTGTAGACTTGTTCTTAATCTTCATGTGGCCTCGCCTTTTTTTGCAACTTCGGCGTGGACATCGACCGTCTCCCGGATTAATTGCTCCAGTTGCTGACCGTTGAGGTTCTGTTCTTCAGCAATGACAAACGACGGAACGAACAACGCCTGCTGGTCATGACTGACGATCAAGACGTGACGGCCATCGTCACCTGCGGATGCGACAGAAAAGGGGAGCATGAAAAGAAGTAGGCAGAGGATTGGAGTGCCAATGCTTTTCAAATTTCACCACCAATCAGAGAACGTGGATGAATTCTATTCGCAGCCAGGCTGTAACGCGCAGCCTCATCTCAGATGTATCTTAATGAAGCGGCCGAGCGACCGGCAAATAAAGAACCCGTTGAACTCTCCGATCCCAACGTCGCTGTGATGGCTTGACCGGATATCGATCGTCGAAGCGGTCTGTCACAGACCTGCCAGTTGCGCATTGGCGTCGCCGAAGCTATCCATCGACACGCCCATGCGATTCATAATGGACAAGTACAGGCTGCACAGTTTTCGCTGCTCGTCATCCTCTCCGCTATAGTCCAGAACACGTCCGGTCTTCAGCGTCCCACCCAGCCCGCCAGCAGTCAGCAGTGGCACCTTTGTGGAATCGTGGCGGCTTCCCGACCACATGTTATTGACCCACAGCAGACACGAATTGTCGAGCACCGTGCCGTCGCCTTCGGGCATCGCATCGAGCCGTCCAGCCAGATAGGCCAGCTGACTGCAATAGTAGCGTGAGATCTTCTCCCAATCCTCTGAACGATCATTGTGGGAGGCTGAGTGATGAGCGTTGCGAACGCCCAGGAAGGGGTAAAACAGGCCCGAAATATCACGACACAACAGGAGTGTCCCCACGCGCGTCTTGTCTGTCTGAAACGCCAACGCAATCACGTCACACATCAGCCGCATGTGCTCGCGAATGTCTTCCGGCAAACCGTTGTCCGGTCGTTTCATTGTGACGACTGATGCTCCGCGATGTTTCGCACGGTCGGCTGCTTTGTTCTGCTGAATTCTCTGGCGTTCAATCCGTTTTTCCACTTCACGTACGCTGGTGAGATATTCGTCAAGCCGGGAACGGTCACCGAAACTGGTCCGACGTCCCAGGCTGGCCGCCTCTTCCCGTACTCGGTCCAGCACACTCTGATTACGACGACTTCCTCGATTGTCGAACAGACTGTCAAACGCCAGGGACGGATAGACTTCCATCGGAACCGGTGACGTCGCGTTCTGCCAGGAAATATGCGAGCTGTACGCCATCGAGAAATTTGTTTCGTGGTAACCCGTAATCGGTTGCTCGCAACCGAGCACCATACTGGGCTGCGCCGTCTCCTGTCCCAGTCGACTGGCTAGGACCTGGTCGACACTGATCCCGCCCTTCAGTTCGGCGCCTTTTTGTAGAGACGCCCCCGAGAGGATGTTTCCCGTCTGCCCAGGATGAATGCCGACTCCGGTTGAATTCTTGTTGAACAGCCCCTCAATCACATTCATCTTTGTCTTCAGCGATTCCATCGGAGCCAGGCTGCGGCTGAGTTCCATCTCGGACCCGGACCCTTTGCCCCACCAGTGATCCGGATGAACACCACAGGCCATGAAGAGCGCGGCAAACCGTTGAGGAAATCGGTCTTCAGCCCCCGTGTCCGATGATTCAGTACTCCAGGCAGGAATGGACTCCAGCCATGGCAGAGCCAGCGTCACACCGGCACCGCGCAGAACGGTCCGTCTTGAGATTCTCCGTGCCAGCTGATCGTGCGGTCGATGCATCTGTTATTGTCCTTCGGAGTGGCCGCCACTACGCCTGTTTAAAAACTGTGGACTGGTCACGATACTTTCGATCAAGCTTCCGAAACGGTAGTCGTCAGCTTCGAGTTTCACTCGCATGTCGTGAACCAGCAGATCATCCGAAAGAATCAAACTGCGTCCCAGCGCAAAGGATAACAGCTTTCGACAGAGGTTATTGAGAAATTCGTCCTGGCGATGCTGCCGGAGATATGTCTGCAGACCGTGGAGGCCGGTGCCCTCCTGCCCGCCCGGAAAGACCGCATCCGTACTGACAGGACGACCACCCAGATCTTTTGTGCGTCGTTCCCCGACGGGTCCATACCCTTCAAATGCCAGGCCGATTGTATCGAACCGCTGGTGACATCCGGAGCAGCTTTTGTTGTCGCGGTGCCGGGCAAGGGCTTCCCGCAGTGTTAGGTCTCCCAGGCGGGACTCATCTGCCGGAAGTTCAGGAACGTTCGGAGGGGGCGGCGGGATTCGTTCCCCCAGCAGGTGGCGGGCAACCCAGTAACCGCGTTTGACCGGACTTGTTCGCAGCCCCGGCGCGTTCTTTGTCAGAAAGACGGACATCGGCAGCAGACCACCACGACCGTAGACATTCGCATCGTCAATTTTCAGCCACGGGCCTGTCGCAGAGAATGTCCCGCCGCTTGCTGCAGAAGCTACAGCAGGTAGTGTCTCCAATCGTTCGTCCGGGATGCCATAATGACTGGCCAGTGTGGCATTCACGAACGTGTGCTTCGCATCGAGAAAGGCGAAGACGGAACGATCCTGCTGAATCATATCCACAATAAAGTGAATCGGCTCTTCGAACATCGCCTGCCGCAACTGGTCTGTAAAGACGGGGAATCGCACTCGGTCGACGCTGTTGTGTTCCTCGAAACGCCGGAAGCCGAGCCAATTGCCGGTAAATTCTGTTGCCAGCCCCCGGATGCGCTCATCCTGTAGCATGCGCTTCGTCTGTGCCTGCAGGACATCCGGCTGTCGCAGACGGCCGGATGCAGCTAGATGCCGCAGTCCCCTGTCAGGAATGCTGGACCAGAGAAAATAGCTCAGCCGACTGGCGAGTTCATCGTTCGTCAGTGGCTGTCGCTCGCTGCCGGACCCGGCCATATCCATTCGAAAACAGAAATGCGGAGACATTAG
>CAUZOB010000026.1:0-33665 GCA_963581185.1 Planctomycetota bacterium
GCCATTTGCTCGAGGCGGACGATCACGATGCGGGCAAGACCTGCACCTGTCCCTACTGCGGCGTGATGATTGAAATTCCTCGCCCGACCGGCGTAGGACCAGCTCCACCAGCTCCACCGGCTCCACCAGCTCCACCAGCTCCAGTAGCTCCAGTAGCTCCACCGGCTCCACCAGCTCCAGCAGCTCCACCGGCTCCGGTAGCAGCTGTCCCCCCTCCAGCTGCCCTGCCCCCGGCGGAAATTCCGTCCGGTCCGTCGCCAGCAGCAGATTTTCCGCCCGTGGTCGGACGCAAGCGACGTAAAACTGCCTCGTTTAACAGCCTGCCTGATTTCAGCGGGGACAAAGCTGACCACGGGGCGGAGAGTGTCGATGTGACGAGGAAGGCGGAGCTGTTCCACATTTCCTGCCCCAACGGCCATCAACTGGACGTCGAACGAGAAATGCTTGATCAGTCCGCCTTGTGTCCGCAATGCAACGTGAAGTTCAAGCTGCGTGAGCGGGACAGCGTGGAGTGGAAGCGGAAGCAGGACATTCGCGAGGAACAGCACGAGCGCAAGGTCAGTAATACCTGGTTCAACTGGGCTGTCGCAATCAGTGTGATAGTCTTCGTTTTCCTGCTTGCTCTGGCAATGCTGTCGAACAAGTAATCATCGCTCTGATGAGCCCTGGCGGGCACGCTCTGGCTAGCCGATATCATGCAGGATCTGTTGAGCTGCATTGCGGCCGCAGGCACCCATCACTCCGCCACCGGGGTGGCTGGCAGCCCCGCAGAGGTAAAGACCCTTAATGGGCGAACGATGGTCAGACCAGCCTGGCACGGGTCGCATGGAATAGAGCTGGTGCAGGCTCATTGCCCCCTGAAAGATATTGCCACCTGTCAGTCCGAAAGTGCGCTCCAGGTCCAGTGGTGAGAGCACCTGGCGATGCTCGATCGAGTCGGGCAGGTTGGGTGCATACTGGGCCAGCACGTCGATACAACGATCGGCAAAGTCCTCCTTGATGTCATCCCAGTTGTTGTCCTGCAACTGATACGGTGCGTACTGAACGAATATCGAGACGAGGTGCTTGCCTTCCGGCGCGATGCTGTTGTCGACACTGGTTGGAATAGTGATTTCCATCACCGGTTGACTGCTGGCTTGACCCGCTCGCGCCTCGGTCCAGGCCTGTTCGATGTAATCGAGTGATGGGCAGATGTGGATCGTGCCTCGATGTTCCGGTCCCACGCCGTCAGCGGCGGACGAACTGAAGCGAGGCAATTCGCCGACCGCCAGGTTGATCTTGGCCGATGCTGAGGAGTAGTCGATCCGATCGACCGCCTGGATGAACTCGGCAGGCAAGTCGTCTGCCTCGACCAGTCGCCGGAAAGTGTAATGGGCGTCCAGGCTGGATGCCACGGCTGAAGTTGTGAGCGTGCTGCCATCCTTCAGGCCGACGCCACTCACGCGGCCCTGGTCGACCAGGATCGTGCCAACTTCACACTCCCGGATGATATCGACGCCAACCTCCTGGCAGGAGGCTTCCAGCGCGTCGGCCAGGCCTCCCATACCACCCTCAATGTAACCCCAGACACCGCGCTGGCCACCAGCCATGCCCATCACGTGGTGTAGCAGCACATAGGCGGTGCCGGCTGCCGAGATCGAGTCGAAGCTGCCGATAACACCGTCTGTGGCCAGCGTGGCACATAGCACCTCGGACTCGAACCAGCGTTCCAGCAGCGGCCGGGCGGCTCCCAGCAGCAGCTCAACCGTCTCCGGCAAATCCGCTTCCAGCGTTCCCAACGACTTGTAGATATTCCAGAGCTGGCGGGATTGCTGCAGCCGGGTTGTGATTTTTCTCTTCCGCCAGCTGGCTGGCAAGGGAAGCATCTGCGGGGCGGGCTGCATCAGGATCGGTTCCAGCACTTCAGCGATCCGTTCCAACTTGGCCTGGTAGTGGGGATAGGCAGCCGCGTCGGCGGTGCTGAATTGGGCAATCTGCTGCGCTGTTTCCTCCTGGTTGGGTCCCATCGTCAGCGAGCGACCATCGAGGAGTGGCGTGAACGATGAGGGATTGCGGCGGAGGATATTGAGCCCGTGCCGCCGTAATTCCAGGTCGGCGATCACCTCCGGTAGCAGCAGGCTGACAACGTAAGCTGCCGTTGATACGCGGTAACCGGGCCAGAGTTCCTCGCTGCTGGCACAGCCACCCAGCACGTGCCGACGCTCCAGCACTGCGACGCGGTTACCAGCTCGCGCAAGGTAGGCTGCGGTGACAAGACCGTTGTGGCCTCCCCCGATGACAATGCAGTCATAGTGCGCCATATCAGGATCTCACGCGTGCTTGTAATGAACCCTATCGTTGCCGGAATCGCTGAAACCACTTCAGCCCGGCTCGGCCAGAAAAATAACAATAGGTGCCAAACAGGATCACGATGACAAGACACCAGCCCGACTGCTTGGCCGGAGAGATATCCGCCAGATTCAGCTGCAGCAGAGCCAGGAAGGAATGATTTTCATCGGCCAGGACTCGGATCGCAAGCAACGCCGCGTAAAGTGTGGCCACGCCCAGTGAGACCAGGGCCACAACCCAGAGGGAACTCCAGTCAGGCAATTGCCAGAGGTAAATACCATAGGCGACTTGCAGGATGCTGCTAAGCATCAGCAGGTAGACCCAACGCTGAATCAACTCAGGCTCTTCCAGTTGCCAGTTGTGGACGATCGTCAGGATGCCAGGAATCAGCTGGAAGAGTGCCAAGGCGATCAAGCTGCCGGCAAATCCACGAATCGTTCCGCGGTACTGGACATCCGGAGTCAGCCCATCGCGGTGTTTCCAGCGTTGTCCAGACTTGGCGGTTTGAATTGTCGGACGATTGGCCTGCGAGGAGCCAGCCGCTGCGATCACCACCGAGCTGGCTGTGCCAGCTGGCCTTCGCCGTGACGGCGGTGGTGGTGGAGGAGGTGGTGGGGATGAAGCTGCCACGTGGCGACATTTACTGAATCGTGGTGTAAAGAGATGGCTCGGTGCACTAACTGAGCTGCAGTTAGTGTCGCGATCATTCCCGCTCGTGGCAAGCGATCGAGAGTGGTTAGTTATCGGGTGCATCCAACAAAGGTGTACCGCAGAGCACGTGTGAGGGCTGGATCTGCATAGGTCCACAGGGCCCCGCGGTTTTCGCCTGCGGCGAAGAACCATCGGGTTCTTGCCGAGTGACAAAACCAACGGGTTCTTGCGGGGTGGCTGATTGTGCCAGGTCCGCAGGACCGGCATAAGAATCGGCCTGCAGGGTGGCACAGATTAATTATCCGCGTAGACGCGGGTGCTCTCTTCCTTGGCCACCGGTACGCGGGTGTCGTCACTGACGACCTGCACGCGGATCACGTGATCACCGGCCTGGACGCCGCGGATCTGCAACTGATAGATCGCCTCCGCCTTGGGAGCAAGTCGATCGAGCGGTGCGAAGCTGATCTGTCCATTGTCAATCCGAGCGTCCGTCGGGCCATCGCCGTTGATGGCCTGCATCTGGGTCGGCAAGAGCGCGGTAACAACCACGTTGGTAGCGGTCCTTGTTCCCTTATTGACGATACGAACCATATAAGTCGTGTCGCTGCCCTGCTCAATCGGATCCGCCTTGTCTGCGATGGTGAACATTAACTGCGGCACGGACTCGACCCGCATCATGTGCTCATGGTGGTCGATGATTCCCAGCTCAGCATTTCCGCTCAGTCGCATCACGTGTTCCCCTGCCGAGACCGGCAGGGTGGTCAGCTTGACGGAGTCCTGGACGTTGGCAGGCAGTTCTTCCAGCTGCCAGTAGACCGCATGCTGGCGTGCTTCGTAGCGGCCGTGATGATCGGTAGAGACATATTTCAGGCCGGCAGGCAGCTGCATCATCAAGGAGATATTATGTGCCGAGGCGGTGCCGGTATTGACGACCTGAATCACGTGTGTGGCGGGTCGGTCGAGGTAACGCAGTCGCGGACCCTGGATTCCAACTTTGAGTTCCGGAGCGATGACTTCCACGCTGACATCATGGCGCGCCAGCAGTTGTCCTTCCCCATGAGCCACAATTGCATGCAGTGCTCGACCAGCACTTGCTGCTCGCAACTTCAGCTTGAGCTGTCGGGTTTCACCAGCCCGCAATGTACCAATTGGGTATTCCAGTTCACGACCTGCGGCATGAGCCAACTCGGCCGGGATATCAGTTTCCACGACCACGCCGGTGGCATCGCCGCTGCCTGGATTGGAAATCGTGATCGAGATCATCGTCTCCTCGCCAACCAGAACTCGTTCAGCTGCCGACTGGTGGAGAACAAGTTGGGGACGCGTGCTGACCGTGCGAACGGATGCCTGAGCCTGGAAGTCGACCCGTGCCACGCTGCCAATTTCACCCTCGCGCTGGGGAATGACCTTCATTGACAGGCTGGCTTCCTCACCCGGCTGGAGTGTACCGAGTTGCCATACCAGGCCACCATCGGCCAACGGGGTCGATTTAGGTGAGCTGCTTTCGAAGCGGGTTCCACGAGGCACGTAGTCCAGTACACGTACCTGGTGAGCTGCAACCTTACCGACATTCTTGATCGTGGTTGAGAAGATCGCCGTACGATTCACCTGGACTTCCGGCGGCGCATACTTCTGGATTGAGAGTGAGGGGAGCTGGTTGCCTTCCAGCTGGAAGCGACCGGGTGCATTGGGGGCCGAGGTTGCCTCCGGCTGCAGGCCATCGCTGGCAGATACACTCGGGAAGGGCTGTGGTTCACTGGCCGCAAAATCTCGCGGCTGGTCCACCAGGCTGCCTGCCGCATCATCGCCTGGCAGTCGCAGGCCGCTGTTCTGGCCGGCGGGCATGAGTGGCAGAAGTCCATCGTTGCCGTCGCTTGTTAGCGGAAAGGCTGGACCGCTGATGACGTCGTCCTGACTGCCAGTGTCGTCCAGCGGGGCGGTTGGCAACAGGTATTCCTGCTCGGGATTGTAGCTCGGCGTTGTATCCTGATCGTCGCTGGCGATCGGACGATAGCTGGTTCCTTGATCGGAAATGCTGGCTGTAGCCTCGGCCAGCTGAAATTCTGCGTCGGTTGCCATCGGAATGATGGGCGTGATATAGGATTCCTGGTCGCCGGTCAGGCGATTGAAGACCTCGTCGCCGGGGGCTGACGGCGCAGCATCCCCCACGTCATTGGCAAGCTGCTCAACCACACTGAGCTGATCCGGCGCATGGATCTTTTCAGCCAGTCCATCCTCAGAGGCGGGCTTGAGCCACCACCAGCAACTCGCAACGCTGGCACTGACAAGCAGGCCGCCGGCGATGATTCGCCAGAGCATCGACTTGTCCTTGGTAACAGTTTCGACCGGTTGGGCAGTGTCCTGGTCCAGACGGTCCGTATCGGTTTCATGAGGTAAGTACATTTCTACATACCAGGCAGCGGAATTCGGCAAAATTAGGAACTCAGATAAGGCAGGTAAGTACCAAATTTACGAATGCAGGAAAAGGTCAATCGGTGATTCCCGTAATAGCTGGAATCGAGGGAGACTGTTATTCTGGAGGCATGGCTGAGGACGGTGTGAATACGGGAATCGAAAGCGACCAGGCGGACGCTCGCTTGCTCGATTCCAACGTGCCAGATGTCGAGACAAAACCGGACCATCTATCACAGCGGTCGGCCGCCTGGCCCGTCCGCCGGCGACGAGGCCTGCCGCTCATCCTGCTGCTCGTCACCTGTTTTTCTGCCTTCTGGGCAGGCGCGTGCGGATTTGCGCCGGAGTATTACCTGTTCGCTGACAGCGGTTCGTCCACAGCGATGAGAGAAGTCCTGCTGGTCGGCTGGGCCGATGGCCTGGTCTACATGCTGGCAGTGATCGCTATCCTCCTGAGCCATGAGCTGGGCCATTTCCTGGCCACGGTCTATTACCGAATTCCAGCCTCCTATCCAATGTTCCTGCCCTTCCCGCTTTCACCCATCGGCACACTCGGAGCGGTCATTGGAATGGATGGCAAGCAGGCAGACCGGCGAGAGATATTTGATATTGGTATCGCCGGGCCGCTGGCCGGCCTGGTGGTTGCTCTGCCGGTACTCTGGATCGGCATTGCCCAGCTTGATTTGACCGGCACGGCAAGTGGCCCCTGGGCGGTCGACCTGCCGCCGCTTGTTCGGATCATGATGGGCTGGATCCAACCGGCGGGATACGACGGCCAGACAACCGTGGTATTCAGCCAGCTGACCCCGATGTTCATGGCTGGCTGGGTCGGGCTGCTGATCACGGGCCTGAACATGATGCCTGTCAGTCAGCTCGATGGTGGTCACGTGCTGTACACGCTGTTTGGCCGCCGCAGCTACTGGATCGCCCGCGGCTTCATGGTCTTCACGGTGGCTTATATCGTGTTCGCCAGCAACTACAAGCTGGTGGTGATGGTGGTCCTGGTCCTGTTGATCGGTCCTGAGCATCCACCCACCCGCGATGACTCAATCAAACTCGGCTGGCGGCGCGGATTGCTGGGCTGGGCCAGCCTGCTGATCCCGCTGTACTGCTTCGCTCCGGAAATTATCGTCTTCCGGCAGTAACTGGCAGGATTCGGCAGTTGACTGGCAGACTGGTTTCATGGTGGCAGCCAGATCGGCTACAATCCCTCCCTATGAGACTACAAGGAAAGACGGCATTGGTGACGGGTGGTGGCAGTGGCATTGGGCTGGCAATTGCCCGCGCCCTGGCAGGCGAGGGCTGTCGAGTTGCGATTGCCGGGCGTCGTGAACAGACCTTGCGCGAGGCGATCGACAGCTCGGCTGGCGACCTGGGGCTGGAGTGCCACACGGTGGACGTTGCTGAGCGGGAGAGTGTGACCGCGCTATTCAGCTGGATTGCTGATTCACTGGGACCGCTCGATATCCTCATCAATTCCGCGGGGACCAATATCAAGTCGCGGAAGATGTCCGAGATGACGCCGGAGCAGTGGGACCAGGTCATGGCGATCAACGCCAACGGTGCTTATTACTGCATGCACGCTGCCTTGCCAGGCATGCGCGAAAAGCAGGACGGCTTGATCGTGAACATCTCTTCGATCGCAGGAATCCGGGCTTCGGATCTGGGCGGGATTGCCTATTGTGCCTCCAAGTTTGCCATGACAGCGCTGGGACTGGCTGTCTCCAACGAGGATGCGGTGCATGGCATCCGCGTAACGAATGTTTACCCGGGCGAGGTTGACACGCCGATCCTGGCTCACCGGCCCAATCCTGTCAGCGACGATCACCGGGCACGGATCCTGGACGCCGAGTCGGTTGGCGAGCTGGTACTGGCCATCGCCTGCCTGCCGGCCAAGGCGCATGTGCCGGAAGTCACGATCAAGCCAATCTCGCAGCCCTTCTGCTAGGCCGCACTAGCTGCCGTCGCTCATGGCGTCGGTCAGGAAGCTGAGGATATCTCGCACCGAGATCACACCGGTCAGCTTGCCATCGGGCTCCACGATCGGCAGGTGCCGATATCCACCCAGGTCCATCCGCTGCACAGCGAAAGCGATCTTGGCGTCTGAGCTGAGAGTCTGCGGGTCCTCTGTCATGAACTGATCGACAGGTTTATCGAGGTGCTGCTCGTAGTCGACGTTCAGTTTCAGCAGCACATCCCGCTCAGTGAAAACTCCGCGGATGTTGTCGTCCTCGACGATCAGGACACAGCCGATGGAGTTATCCACCATCAACTGGATCACCTCACGAACAGATGTACCGGGAGCAACCAGCAACGGCTGCCTGGGGTTCATGGCAGCCACTTCTGCCGAGACCAGTTGCTTTTCGAGGGCCGTGGCAGGTGCATCGCCAGGCAGATCAGTGAGCGTTTGACCGCATTGATCACAGGCGTCGACGCCCTCGATATTGTCTGCACCGCAGGACGGGCATGTGGTCATGAAACGGACCAGGTTTCGCCGGCATGGAACATTGTGTCCAGGTCCCCAGTTCCCAGCTCTTCCTTGGCTGATTCAATCTGTGAATTCAGCTCGGCATCGTACCTCGGCCGCTCAACATTCCGGAAAACTCCGATCGGCTCCGGAAACTCCGGATATTGCATGCGAGTGAGCAGGTAAGCAAGGCTTGGTTCCGGCGCCTTTTCGTTATGAAACAACAAGTCATCTTCCGTGATCCCATTACCAAGATCGACGATCTCCGGCTCCAACCCGTTGAGGCGGATCCCCTTGTCGCGATCCTTACCGAATATTAATGGTTTGCCATGCTCCAACTCAACCAAATTATCAGATTTCACAGATCGCTCAGTGGCGTATTCCCAGGCTTTGTCGTTGAAGACATTGCAGTTCTGATAGACCTCGACAAAGGATGTGCCACGATGCTCGGCAGCACGGCAGAGTGTCTCGCCGAGGTGCTTGATGTTCACGTCGATTGAGCGGGCCACAAAAGTTGCTTCGCAACCCATCGCAAGCGAGAGCGGATTGATGGGGTTGTCGACGGCACCGCGAGGCGTGCTCTTGGTCACTTTGCCGATTGGCGAGGTGGGCGAATACTGTCCCTTGGTCAACCCGTAAATCCGATTGTTGAAGAGAATGATGTTGATGTCCACGTTGCGACGGATGCAGTGGATCAAGTGATTCCCGCCGATACTCAGTGAATCTCCGTCGCCGGTGATGACCCAGACGTCGAGATCAGGCCGGACCGATTTGAGGCCGGTGGCAAAGGCTGGTGCGCGGCCATGAATGCTGTGGATCCCGTAGGTGTTCATATAGTAGGGGAAGCGACTGGAGCAGCCGATGCCGGAAATGAAGACCAGTTTCTCTAGCGGCACGGCCATCTGGGCGAGTGCTTTTTTCATCTGTGCCAGAACGGAATAGTCTCCACAGCCTGGACACCAACGGACATCCTGATCGCTGCCGTAATCGGCCGGTTTCAGGACAGGAAGTTCAGTACTCATATCTGGCTCGCTGGTGAATAGTCCGTCGGGGGGGTTAGCTGGTTTGGCACACTGATTGGCTGAACAGTGATTAGCCGATCATTTCCGAGATCTTGTTTTCGATTTCTGTGACAGCGAAGGGTCGTCCCTTGATCTTATTGAGTCCCTCGGAATCCCGCAGGAACTGTGAACGAATCACAGTACGTAGCTGTCCGGAATTGAGTTCTGGAATCAAGATCTGCTCGTACTGGCCCAGCAACTGTTCGAGGTTGCGCGGGAAGGGGCTCATGTATCGCAAGTGAGCATGTGCAACTGAGAGACCGGCAGACTGGCAGCGCTGGACCGCTGTCGTACAGGCTCCGTAAGTGCCACCCCAGCTGAGTACCAGCAGATCTCCCGACTCCGGACCGCTGACGTCCTGGAGTGGCACATCGGCGGCAATATTGGCGACCTTCTGTGCTCGCAACTTGACCATGTGCTCGTGGTTGTCGGGGTCGTAGCTGACGTTGCCAGTGATATCGTCCTTTTCCAGCCCTCCGACGCGGTGCATCAAACCTGGCGTACCAGGCAGTGCCCAGGGGCGGGAGAGTCTCTCGTCTCTTTGATAAGGGTGGAATTCCTCGCCATTCTCGGGCGCTACCGGATGAGTCACCTCGATCTGCGGCAGCTCACTGATATTGGGAATCATCCACGGTTCGGCACCGTTGGCAACATAGCCATCTGAGAGAATGAGCACGGGGATCATGAAGCGGGTGGAGAGCCGCCAGGCTTCAATGGCGACGTCGAAACAGTCACTCGGACTGCGTGTCGCCAGGATCGGCAGGGGCGATTCACCATTACGGCCGTACATCATTTGCAGCAGGTCCGATTGTTCAGTTTTCGTCGGCAAACCGGTACTCGGCCCACCCCGCTGGACATTAATGATCAGCATCGGCAGTTCCAGGATCAGCGCCAGCCCGATCGCCTCGCCCTTGAGCGCCAGTCCCGGCCCACTCGATGAGGTGGCAGCGAGGGCTCCGCCGAAGGCAGCACCGATGGTACTGCAGGCGGCAGCGATCTCGTCTTCCGCCTGGAAGGTACGCACGCCATAGTTCTTGAACTTGCTCAACTCATGCAAAATGTCGCTGGCTGGTGTGATTGGGTAGGAACCAAAGAAGACCTCTTTACCGCTCAGGTGGGCAGCGGTCACCAGTCCCCAGGCCAGTGCCTGGTTGCCCATGATGTTGCGGTAAGTCCCCGCCGGCAACTGGGCGCGATCAACCCGGTAGGTACTGATCGAGGCCTCGGTCGTTTCACCGTAAGCCCAGCCTGCCTTGAGAGCCTTGATATTGGCTGCGGCGACATCGGGCATCGTGCCAAACTTGGCATCGATGAATCGCAGGGTCGGATCCAGCTCGCGACCATAAAGCCAGTAGACGAATCCCATGGCGAAGAAGTTCTTGCAGCGATCCGCAATCTTGGTACTCAGCCCAAGTTCCTCGACGGATTTGCGAGTCAGGCTTGTCATCGGCACGAGGATCGACCGGTATTTTTCCAAGTCTGAGCTGTCGAGTGGGTTCTCGTCACAGTTAGCCAGCTTGAGGTCTTTGGCCTCGAAGCTATCCGAGTTGACGATCAGTATCCCACCATCGCGCAGGTCTCCAATGTTGGTGACCAGGGCGGCCGGATTCATGGCGACCAGTGCATCGAGGTCATCGCCTGGCGTGAAGATCTGTTCTGCGGCGAACTGCACCTGGAACCCGCTGACACCGGCACGCGTACCACGGGGGGCACGAATCTCAGCTGGGAAATCAGGAAAGGTGGCGACGTCGTTTCCTGCCAGTGCCGAGGTATTGGTCAGTTGGTTCCCAACCAACTGCATACCATCACCGGAGTCTCCGGCGAATCGGACAGTTGCACGGGCAAGTTCGTCGACTTTGCGTGAGGTCTGGTCAGGACCATCGATCGTGGCTGACATGATCGCGATTCACCAGGCCACGAGGACCTGTCCTGTCTGGATATGAAATGACATGGCCAGCTGGCCATAGAATAAAGGAAGGACGTTGTATTCGACTCACCGTGAGTCCTGGATTCGATTCACTGCCAATAACTATTATTGGCTCGAATGACTCCTCGGGCGAGGATCCTGTTGATCGACAATCACGCTCCTTCGCGATGTTGAGTCGAATGGTTTGGCTTGGGGGGTAGGTTGTAAACAATGCTGGGAAAATGCTCTACAAGGTATCGTAGAATTCCAGTGACTCGAGAGACACCTGTCAGCCGGCCGTCTTCGTCGACCACCGGCATGTGACGATAGCCGCCTTCGGCCATGCGGGCAATGGATGTTCCCACCGAATCATGCGGGGAAAGAACATCAACCTGGCTCTGCATGAGCTCGGAAATTGGCTGATCGAGGGAGACTCCCTCAAGTGTTAATCGAAGTACGTCGCGTTCCGTGAATATCCCCTGCAAACAATCATTTTCGCAGATCAGTACGTGCCCCTGGCGGCATTGCTTGAGCAGCTGCAAAACTTCACGCAGCGACGTTTGCCCAGCGACAGTCAAGGGCGGGTCGATGAAAGTCCGCGAGACGGATTCGCTGTTCAGGTTCAGCTTGAAATCCACCAATACCTCTTTCCGCTGCTAGGCAGCATTTGGAGGGCACGATTCTCCACCAACCGCTCCCAAGAATTTAACATGGAGGGGCAAACCGTTGAACCGTATTTTGCCACAAAAATGCCTGTAGTTTGGAAAAGTTGCCAGTCCCACCAGTTGCCTGATTCCTGCTTTGAACGGCCCAACGGCGGTGCTGGACTCAATCGCCAGCCAGATTCTATCTACTCCGGCAAGGGCCCCTTGTAATACTTGCTCAAATCGATGCCACCACGCTGGTCTTCTTCGATCAATTTAACGCGCTGCGTCAACTGTTCTATCGAGCGCGACATCTGCACAATCCGCTGGGGTGAATCATCAACCGGTTCGGGATGCGGCACCTCGGGATAATCCAGCTGCCGCTGCAGGGCAGCAAACAGGAAGAGCGGATCTTTCTGGCGGTTAGCCAGTGCAATCTTGCCCTCGCGCATGCCGAACAGGATCGGGCCCAGTTTTTCGGCGGCCTGCGGGCTGGTCCTGCTGCTCCGGTGCTCGCTGCGCAGATATACCAGGTCGGCAAAGTCGACCAGCCCCATCTGTCGGCGGATCAGCAAGATCCACTCTCGCCAGTCCGCGTCATAGAACGGGTCATTCGAGGCGGCCAGCAACCCCGCATCGTACTGCAGGCGATTGCGACAGAGGGTCTCGAATTGATACAGGAAGAGTCCTTGCGGTGAGGCATCGTTTGCCCGGTAGAGTGCCTCGCGGCGAAGGATCTCCACTGCCAGTCGAAAGTCGAAACGGCCACGTTCATTCTCCGCTTCGGAGATCAAGTAAGTCTGGAAGGGTGCAAAGTAATGATCCAGTTGCTGCATCGCCGGACTCATGCTGCCGCTCTGCCGTAATTCAGCCAACAGGTAATCCACAGCCAGCGGCAGGCGGGTGGTGGTAAGCGTTTCGTTGCGAACTTGCTCCAGCACCAGCTGGATCGGCATGTTCTGCTGCAACCGCTCTCGCAGTGCCTCAAACATATAAGACTGCTCGATGTACTCAATGCGGTCCAGCATCGCCGTACCTGTTAGCAAAGAACACCTTGCGGACCCTACTGTCGCTACAACCGGCAAGCCTGCCGGGCAAGCACCTCGATAGAGGCGTCGCACGACCTAGAAGCTGGTCCATTACGAGGTCTATAATAGGATTCAGACGGCGGCCTGTCATCTGGCGACGTGCAGTAATGGCCGCTCACTTTACACCCTGGCATTTACGGTCTCCCATGAACCAACAGTTTTCCACCATCGATGATGCCGTGGCGGCCATTGGCCGTGGCGAAGTGATCATCGTTGTCGACGCAGAGGACAGGGAAAACGAAGGGGACTTTGTCTGTGCTGCTGAAATGGCAACGCCCGAACTGGTCAACTTTGTGCTCTCCGGCCGAGGCGATTTTTGCATGTCGGTGCTGCCGGAGATTTGCCAGCGTCTTGAGCTGGAACCGATTGTGCGGGCCAACGACAGCAAGCTCAATACGGCCTTTATCACACCACTGGACCACGCCGAATGCCGTACCGGTATCACCGCCCAGGAACGAAGCCTGACAGTGCGTTCGATTGTTGATCCAAGCAGCCGGCCTGGCGACTTTGTCAGGCCTGGCCATGTGCACCTGCTGCTGGCCAAGGAGGGTGGCGTACTGCGCCGCGCGGGCCATACCGAGGCGGCCGTTGACCTGGCCCGGATGGCAGGACTCGCTCCGGCCGGGATTCTCTGCGAAGTGCTCGATGAGGACGGCAATCGCGCCTCCCGTGACCGCTTGCTGGAGATTGCCGACAAGCACCAGCTGCAGATCATCTCGATTGAGCAACTGATCTCTTATCGCCGACAAAGCGAGAAACTGGTGACCCGCTCAGCCGAAGCGAACCTGCCGACAGCCTACGGTGACTGGAAAGTCATCGTCTACGACGTCAAGTACGAACAACAGGAACCGGTTGCTCTCGTGCTGGGAGATCCTTCCAACAGTGTTCAGCCGCCGCTGATCCGCATGCACTCCAGCTGCTTTACCGGCGACCTGCTGGCATCGTTGCGGTGCGACTGTGGCGACCAGCTGCATATCGCACTCAATATGATTGCTGCCGAAGAGGTTGGAGTTGTTGTTTACCTGCCGCAGGAAGGACGTGGTATCGGGCTGGCTGACAAGATCCGAGCCTACGCACTCCAGGACGAGGGTATGGATACCGTGGAGGCCAACCACGCACTCGGTTACAAGGCAGACATCAGGGATTACGGAGTCGGGCTGCAGATTCTCAAGGACCTGGGACTAAGTGCCGTCAGGCTCTTGACCAACAATCCCAAGAAGACCGAAGCCTTCAACCTGCGTGGCTATGAGCTGGAAGTTGTCGACCAGGTGCCGATCCTGACAGAAGTCAACGAGCACAATAGTCGCTACCTGGCGACCAAGCGAGACAAGCTGGGTCACAGTCTTCCCAAGACCGAGTAGGCCTGGCAGGGTTACTTCTGCTTGCCCTCGGCGAGCAACTTTTCGATCGTCGCCTTGAGGCCTCCTACCCGATGACCGACAGCCGCGATCTTACCTTGCTGGTTAATCACCATCATGGTCGGGATTGCCCGCACGCCATACTTGGTCGCGGCCTGCTGTGCTCCCTCGTCCACCAGGTTGCTCCAGGGCAACTTGTTCTCCTTGAGGAACTCGGCCAGCGCCTCTGGCTTGCGGTCCAGGTTGACTCCCAGCACAACAAAGCCCTGCTTGCCAAGCTTCTCGTGTAACTCTCGAACATGTGGCATCTCGCGGATACAGGGACCGCACCAGGTGGCCCAGAAGTCGACCAGCACGACCTTGCCACGGTATGCTTTCCAGTCGATTTCGACCCCCAGCTCCGTCAGGCCGGACAGTTCCAGGTCATTGCCTACCAGCTTGGAGTCGCTCGTGCCGGGGGCCTTGGCGATCTTGCGGCCGTAGGCCGACAGTGTCTTGTCAGTACTCTTGGCAAACAGTGCGCCGAATGACTGAAAGTACTTTTCCCGCTGCTCGTTGTCTTCCAGTCGGTTAATGCCGTGAACTGTGGCGGAGGCCAGCCTGAGGTGCCTGGCCGCCAGCTTCTCTGCCGTCAGGTATTTTTGAACTGAGTCCAGCTGCCCCGTCACATCATCCAGTGGGACGTCGTCAATGGCCAGCATCCGCTGCTCATGATCGAGGAAGCGAACCAGCTGCTGGATTGCCTCGCGCTGGTCGTCCTTCATTGCCAGTACAAATGCCTGCAGTTCGGCGTCGGCCGTTTTCCTCCCCAGCGACGCCACCTCGTGCAAGATCTCGACCTTGACCTCGGCAGCAATCTGCTGGGCCTTGTCGGATGCCTCGGCCCCAAGCAGCCGGTCTGCTGCTGCAGATACCGCTTCGGCAAAGCCGGGACGATGCCGAATCGTGCGGGGTTTTTCCTGCATATCCAGCAGATAGTCGACCAGCTCCAGCGTGGAGAGTCCGGCAGCCGCGCGATACGGATTGGCTTCCGGCTTGTCAGCCTCGGCCTCGTCGTCAAACAGGATGCCGCCAGTCAGCAGCGAAGGCCGGCTTGCCAGCAGCGGGACGAGGGACATGAATGAACGAAGCTGGTTAGCCGAGCTGTCTGACGCTGCCGGTGCATCATCGCTGCTCTCTGCTGCTTTACCCAACAGCCGTATCAGCTCCTTCTTTAACACCGGTCCACCAACGTTGGTGGCCACCACAATTCCCTCCCGATCAACCAGGACCGTGAAGGGCAGCTTTGATACGCCGCAGCGGATAGCCAGTGGAGTGTCGAAACCACGTGCGTCCGGATCGCTCGTGGTGATCGTCGTCCAGGGAAAGGTCTCGCGGTTCAGTATCTCCTGGATGCCACGCTTGTTAAAAGCATCTACCAGGCCTGGGTTATCGTCGATATTGACGGCGAGCACCTCGAAACCCCGATCGTAGTACATCTCGTGCAGTTCGAGCAATTCAGTGAACTGGGTAATACAGGGCCTGCACCAGGTGGCCCAGAAGTCAATCAGTACTACCTTGCCACGGTATTGCTCCCAGTCGATGCGACTGCCGTCGTCCATGTTGATGCCATCCACTTCAAGTGGGTTGCCCAGCAGGTCCAGGCGGACGATCGATCGCGATACCATCTCCTCGACTACTTCCTGCACATTGGGATCCGGGTTGTCCTTGTAAGCCTCTTCCAGCGCCATGTAGACCTGCTTCGCCTGCTCGGTGAGATCGCGAATCTCGAGGAATTCAGCAACCAGCCGAACTCGCTCAAAAATTGTCGGGCCAGGATCCTCCAGCGCCAGCAAGTCGGTCACCGATTGCAGGATCGGTGGATATGCAACCAGGCCCTTGAGTTCCAGTTCCTTCATCTTGATTTCCAGATCGGCTTTGAAGACCTCAGCCAGCTGCAGAATGTTGCGGGCTTCCCGCGCCAATTCCTCGATTTCACTGTCCTTGAAGGTCTCGCCCAGCTTCTGGAATAACTCGCCGGCATCCTCCGATCGATCGACCGACTGCAGCGTCAAGGCTGCCTGGTGGATCAGGTTGAAGGTATCGATGTCGTCATCGGCGCCGTCCAGGCTGCTGAGCGCCATCTGCTTGAATCCCTCGAAGTCCTGGTTCTGGCCAGTCATGATGGAGTTGATGGCGAAGCCGAACAGCAGTTGCTTGCCCTGTCGAGCCAGCAGCGGGTCATCGTCGACGGCCAGTTCCTGGCCAAATGCCTTGACCTTTTCGAGCATGCCAGGCAGACCAAGCTCTGCCATCCCACGTAACACCCGCATCTTGTGGCCAACGGCGATCTGGCGGTCTTCCGGGCTGGCGTCGGCGTGGGCCAGCATCTTCTCCGCAGCCGACAACATGGCAGTACCGACTTGGATTGCCTGCTCCGGGGTCTCCGGTACCTGCTTGGAGACCTGGTTGATAAAGGCAGTCAATTCAGTGGGGCTGCCATCTGGTACCACGATTGCTTCGAGACCCTCAGGCAGCATGCCCGATGGTTCGGGTACTTCAAGCTTGCCTGGTGCAAACTTGCTGTTCTCAGCTGTCCGAAAGTCGCCACTGTCAGAAGAACAACCAGCCAGCAGAAGTGTGGAAAGGAAGGCCATCGAAATGGCAGAGCGGATGGAGTATGTCATCCCAGTGGTTCCTTGCAGAATTGCAGTCAAAAAGCATGCCTCTATTGTAGGCAAGAGAGCCGCACGAGTCAGTGGTAACCGGTTAGGCGTTAAGTGTTAAGGGTCACTTAGAACCAGCTGCTGCTGACAGCCTGCCAGCGGCCGACCAGCAGTGCGGTGAGGGTGAAGACCAGCATCAGGATTGAGAGTCGCAGGCGGCCGCCACTCAGCAGCTGCAGCAGGAGGAACAGCAGCAGCACAGCGGATCCCATCAGCACGGTCAGCTGCCAGCCAAGCGCTGCTCCAGCCAGCGAGAGTCCGATCAGCACTGCCCGGTCTGACCTACCTGCCAGTTTGAGTTCGAGCAGCCAGGCCAGGCTGCCGGCCAGCAGTCCGCTCCCGAGGCCAACCAGCAATGTCATCAGCTGGCTGGCTGAGTCGTGTAGCGGTTGCGGATAGAGAGTATCGGTCAGCAGCAGGCTGGCGGCCAGGATGGCCAGCAGCGGCCAGAACAGGCTGAGTGGAACTGGTTGCCCGTCCTGCTGGATCAGGGCCACACCCAGGATTGTGACCAGCAGTGCCAGGTGAGTGGCATAGACCATCCAGATGTCGATTTCCTGGACCGTGTAGAGGGCTGGCAAACCCTGTCCAGCGGTGATCGGTTCTGACATGCCGAGGGTCAGAAACAGAGTGGCGACCAGCAACTCAACCAGCATGTAGCGGCTGGCGATCGGCCCGCTGCAGTCGCGACAGCGGCCGCGCAGCACGAACCAGCTGAGTATCGGAATATTGTTAAACCAGCGGATCGGCTGGCCGCAGCGGGGACAGCGGGATCGGGGTCGCGAGAGGTTCATGCCACGGGGCAGACGGTAGACCACCACGTTCAGAAAGCTGCCGATGCAGCCACCAACACAGAACAGCCAGATCGCGAAAGGGATCGCGATCCGCACGGGGAAGTCATAAGTCCAGGGCAGCTGGTCCGGCATAGAAAAATAACTCGGTCCACAAGTGTGCCAGCAGGGTCATGGTTGACCTGCTAGAGGTACTGTGCCAGCGGGCCACCGCGGGCCGCCATGGCGTCCACCTGGCTGATGATATCTGGATCCCCAGCCAGCGGCGGAGCATGATGTGTCTTGATGCGAGCATCGATGAGCAGGGGACCGCGACAGGCCCAGTGCTTGTTGTCCATCGTGGAACCGACACCGTCAACATCGGTTGCCGGGTTACTGCGGGTAAAGGTCACCCAGAGCAGGTTCTGGAGGGATTGTTGGACCATCGATGCGTCGTCCACAACCACCACGAGAGGCAGGGACTCCAGTCCCTGCTGGTTTTCCCAGTGACGGCTGAGCTCGCTTGTCGACGGCTCGTTCGCCGCCGCTGGTGCCTGCCATGCCGGACCCTCAACTGCCAGCAGACCTGGCAGGCAGATCCTGGGATTGCCGTAACCGTCGGGCAAGGACAATCCAGCTGGCAGCTCACGCGCCAGTTCCCGCTGGACAGGGCCCCTGGCAGCGATCACCAGCTTGGACCCCTGGTTGAGTGCATTGCCACTGTAATCCAGCGTGTCGATGGTGGTGCAGGTCTGGAAATGCAAGTCGCGTTGCCAGTCGACTCGTGACAGCAGGTGCTGCAGGAAACCGTCAATGTCCTTGATCTGTAACGTTGGATCATCGTTCCCGTTGATGATCAGCAGGTACTTGGCAAGTGACAGCTGGCCCTGGCCGAGGATCGCGTTGGCTTGAGTCAGGAGTTCCTCAGGTCGCGATGATTCCTCATAAGGAACGTAGCGCTCGCTGCCAATTGCCAGCAGCAAGGGGTGGACACCGGCCGCATCCACGGCGTGAACGGCTTTCACTCCATGAATCACGGTTGGGATGGCGGGCCCGGTGAGGTCATGAATCAACTCGCCAATCACAGAATCTTCCTGCGGCGGCCGACCAACCACGGTAAAGGGCCAGATCGCATCCTCGCGATGAAAGACCTTGTTAATGTTCAGCACCGGAAAAGGATGGGCCAGGCTATAGTAGCCCAGGTGGTCACCGAACGGGCCCTCGGGCAGGAGCAGGTCTGGCTCAACTGTGCCGCAGACACAGAAGTCGGCCTGGTCATAGATCGGCAACTGGCCCGGCTGCTCGATCATGCCGATGCGATGGCCCGCCAGGACTCCGGCAAACCCCAGCTCGGAGATGTTCTCCGGCAACGGCATCACGGCGGCCAGCATCATGGCGGGTGTACCACCCACGAAAATATTGACATCCAGTGGTTTGTGGTGGCGAATTGCCGCCTCGTGGTGAATACCAATGCCACGATGGATCTGGTAATGCAGTCCCACTTCGGTATCTGTCGTGTAGTCACCTCCGGAGAGCTGTACGCGGTACATTCCGAGATTGGAGTGCTTGCTGCCAGGTGCATCACAGCTTTCTGTATAGACCTCGGGCAAGGTGATGAAAGCACCACCATCCTCGGGCCAGCTGGTTTGCTGGGGTAGCCGGCTGATCATTGTCTCCCTGGCAAGCACCGGCCCGGAACGGCGACGCTTGGGCATCATCTTGATGGCATGCAGGGGAGCTTTCCAGTAACGCTTCAGGTTCTTGCCGAATGAGCCGCTGCCTGTTTTGAGTTCCACCAGGCGGCGGACATTGTCAATCGTATCGCGGAACATAAAGTGCGCCCGATCGATCGTCCCAAACAGGTTGGAGACCATCGGGAATGAGCAGCCGACGACGTTATTGAACAGCAGGGCAGGACCACCGCTGCGGTAGACGCGGCGATGAATCTCCGCCGCTTCGAGCTGTGCGTGGATCGGCTCATCGATGACCACCAGCTGGCCATTGGAGTGCAAATCATCAACACATTGCCTGAGGGACCGGTATCCCATGACACTTTCGAGCAAGGAGCGTGCGGGTGGCTGACTCTCACGATTCTAACGGATCGGGGCCAGTCCGCGGAGCCTGCCTGGCAGGGGTTGGCGTTAACCTGTCCGCTGTCGCAGTCGGCTGGCAGCGGATGTTCCACGACGCGCTGAGATCCTAGAATAACCGCTGACTCAGAAATACTTTTTCCAGCAGCAGGGGTATTTGGATATGCACGTCACGACCGTTGATCAGCCAGTCGCCACGATGGAAGCCGATGCGATCGTGATTGGCATTCACCAGGATACCGACTTGAGTGGTGCAGCAGCCGAGGCCGACGCGGCCAGCGGAGGCCAGCTGGCTAGCTTGATCGCAGCAGAGGAGGTCTCAGCCAAGCTGGCTGCGCTGACAAGCTGGCTGTCACCAGCCGGTCTGGCCAGCCCTCACGTTGTCGTTGTCGGTCTTGGGGACGCTGAGCAGCTGGATGCTCGCGGTGTCAGCATGGCGGCCGGTGCGGCTGCCAAGTTACTGGCTGGCAAGCAGCGTGGGCGGGTCGTCTTTTACCTTGGCGAAAGCTGGTCAGCGGAACTTGTGACACGAGCGGTAACGGCGGCGGTGGCGGGTTGCCAGGGACAGGACCTGTATCGCAGCGAGCGGTCGCTGCATCCCTTTACCGAGCTGGGCTGGGCCAGCTCCGACCAGCAGGCGGTTGAGCATGGTCGGCTGCTCGGTGAAGCGACCAATCTGACTCGTCGCCTGGTCAACGAACCGGCCGGCATGATCTACCCGGAGACTTTTGCCGATGCGGCTCAGCAGGTTGCCGACGACGTGGGTCTGGAGATTGAAATCTGGGACAAGACGAAGCTGGAGGAAGAAAGATGTGGATCCCTGCTGGCCGTTGCGCAGGGATCGGACAAGGAGCCACGACTGCTGATCCTGCGTCATCGCGGGCAGGAGAGTGAAAATCCTCAGCTGGCGCTGGTTGGCAAGGGGGTCACCTTTGACTCGGGTGGGCTCTCGCTCAAACCGAGCGAGGGGATGAAGGCCATGAAATGCGACATGGCCGGTGCGGCCACCGTGCTGGGTGCCATGCGTGCGATTGCCGAGCTCAACCTGCCCTGCCACGTGGTGGGGCTCGTGGGGCTGGTCGAGAACATGGTCAGCGGCGGTGCCTACAAGCTGGGGGATGTGCTGACCGCCCGCAACGGCAAGACGATTGAAGTTCTCAATACGGACGCCGAGGGTCGCCTTGTGCTGGCCGACGTGCTGGATGTGGCCCGTCAGCAGAAACCTGATCACGTCATCGACCTGGCTACACTGACCGGTGCCTGCGTGGTGGCACTTGGGACCCACGTCTGTGGTGTGATGACCAATGACCAGGACTGGTGTGACCAGCTGCTGCTGGCGGCCGAGCGATGTGGGGAACGGGCCTGGCAGCTGCCGATGTATGCAGAGTTCGCTGAACAGATTCGCAGCAAGGTAGCCGACATCAAGAATATCGGCGAGGGTCGCTGGGGTGGGGCGATCACGGCCGCCAAGTTCCTCGAGGAATTTGTCGGTGATCTCAGCTGGGTCCATCTCGATATTGCCGGACCAGCTTTCCGTGATTCGGCTGATAGCTGGATCGACGCTGGCGGATCTGGAGCGATGCTGCTGACGCTGGTACAGCTGGCGCGTGAGCTGGGAAGCTAGCTCTGACTGCATTACGGTTTGGGCCGCGCTCCGATGTACTGGCTGAGGACCTCCACGTTGTGGATCAATGTGGGAGTCTGGATTACATGCGTGGTGTTGTCATCATCCGACTGGTAACGCAACTCGGCTTCGTCCACCCAGGCTCCTCGCTTGTCCATGGCGGCGATGATCTCGGCCGCCTGGAGTGCCAGGCTCTTGCTCATTTGTGGTTGGTTAAACTGCGAGTAGGAGCTGGCTGTCTTGTCCGCTCCGCTCTTCAGCAGGCGATCATAGTGCTGCCTGATCCGCGCCAGCTTGGAACCCACCTTGAAGCCATAATGCGTCGGTAAATCGCGGTCGTGATAGACCAGCTCGTACTGGCGAGTGAAGTAGAGTGGCCGGTTTGTTTTCAGCTCGTAGAAGCGAGCCAGCTGGCCGTTAGCAAGCGTGGATGACTCGAGGTATTTGAGGGCTGGCGGGATCGGCTCGAGGAAACGCGACTCGCCCGTGCGACGGTACAATTCCAACAGAGTCAGCATGACTCCCTGCGATTCACCACCGGTGACGGCTGGTGGTTCGAAGCGGCGAGCCCAGGCGGGCTGGCACTTGTTGTTGTACTGTTGGGCCCAGGCAGGCTGCGGCTCTGGCATCTGGGCGAGGATAATAAAGTCACCGGCCATCAATGCGGCGGCCCGAAAGCGGGGCTGTTGGTAGATCACTGCCGCATCCAGCATCACGCGAATGGTGTCGGCGATCGTGTTGTCGTTGAAGGTATAGTAGTTGCGATAGTCGCTCTCAGGATGCTTGCGTGGCCAGGATTCCGGATAGCCCGCCTTGTGGACGGGAAACTTGTCCGCCTGGGGGAACTCCGAGTAGCGCTGGGGCCAGGCCCCGTTGGGATACTGTGCCTTGAGTAGCGACTCGAGTGCAAACATCACGGCACCATGAATCTGCTTGTCTGACTGTTCCAGCTGGCGGTCGATCCGCATCAGGAAAGAGAGTGCCGACTGGGTTGTGTTGTCATCCAGCGTGGTCACGTTGCGGCTGCCTGCCTGCTCGCCGTCGACCCGGTAGGCATAGCGTTGTCGCGCCTGTGGGGAGAACTCGATCCGGTAATCCCAGCCACCGCTGGCCAGCTGGCCACGGACCAGTGCCTGGGCGACTTCAGTAGCCGCATCGAGGTAGAACTTGTCAGCGGTATTTCGATAGGCGTTGAGCAGTGCATTACCGACGCTTGGTGTACCCGGGGGCTGGACCCAGGCGGTGGTTGGACTGGCCTTACCCTCTCCTTCGCGCCTCGAGAGGTCAGCAGAATATCGCCACAGATATCCCCCCTCGATGGCCACATCCTGGCGGTAAAAATTGACGGCCCGCTTCAGCAGCGTGGCTGCCTCCAGCTGGCTGACGGGTGGCTGGGCGGCCAGTTGCGAGAGGCAGAGGCTGGTCGTGGCCAGGCAGAAAAGCAGCTGTCGGATCATGATCTGGGGCTCCAGTAAAACAGCAGAAAACATGGCCATGGTAGCTGAGTTGCATCAGCCAGGCCAGTTTTGCGGGTAATCCCGATTGACTTGTTTTATTCTTGTCTCGGCACGATGTTCCAGTTCGTTTCAACTCGATCAGGATACACCATGCTGCCGATGGATCAGCTACGTCGGTACCCCGGCAGTGCTCTTGCAGGACTGCCGCAGCCGATATTCACCTGAACACTGCCAAGAGGGGACGCTGTGGGCCAGACACCGACGCATCGCATTCGACTTTTCCGTGGCGAGTCAGATGGCCCGCTGGATACACCAGAACCTGAAGCAGAAGCTAGAGCAGAGCCTGTAGCTGAAGCTGAATCAGAAGCTGAATCAGAAGCTGGTAGCTGCCCGATCACGGTACTCAATGAGCAGGCCTGCCAGACGTTTGCTGCCCTGGTCGAAATGGGCGCCGGACTGGTCCAGTGTCAGGCGGCAGTACTTTACCTGATCGATGATACCAACGAGCAGCTGACGGTGGCGGCGTCCTGGGGACTGAAGGACAAGGATCTGCATTCAAGCCGTCCCTTGCGAGGGGCGCGCGTCGACCTGGAAGTACTGGTCGGGCACGTGGTGACGATCCACAAGCCAACGACGTTTCCGGTCAAGGGCCGTTTCAAGTCGGCTGTCTGTATCCCGCTGGCCATCAACGATCTGCCACTCGGGACGCTCTGGATTTTTTCTGCCAGCAAGCGATCTTTTTCCGAGGGTGACCTGATGTCGACCGAGCTGGTGACCGAGCGGCTGGCACGAGAAGTCGACAACTGGCTGGCCAGTGCCTAGCAGCCATGCCTGAGTGATCAGATATCAGATCTTGTTGGCTGCCGTCGGAGGCAGGACGAAGTGCGGGTGAGAGGACTCGAACCTCCACGGGGTTGCCCCCACATGGCCCTCAACCATGCGCGTCTGCCAGTTCCGCCACACCCGCCAGGCAATGATTCGTGCTACCGCTTGGAGAACTGCGTACCACGTCGTGCACCGTGCAGACCCGGCTTTTTGCGTTCCTTCATTCGCGAATCTCGCGTCAGGAAGCTACCGTCGCGGAGTACTGGGAAAAGTCCGGTATCGTAGCTCACCAGGGCACGTGCCAGTCCCATCCGGCAGGCGCCAGCCTGTCCCGTGGTGCCACCGCCGGTGACGGTGATCAGCACATCGATTTCATCACGATTGCCGGTTGCGTCGAGAACTTCCAGGACCGTGCGGTGGTCCATGGCGATGCAAAAGAACTCATCCAGCTCTCGCTTGTTGATGGTGATCTTGCCAGAGCCAGCTCGAACGCGCACACGTGCCACAGACGACTTACGCCGGCCTGTGCCGAGCGCATCACCGTTGAACTTGCACTTCTTGACTCGATCTTCAACAACCGTACTCATTCTTGAAATCCAGCTTTAAAGGAGTGGATGGGGGGAGGTCTACAGTTCCGTCGGTTCGGGCTGCTGTGCCTGGTGCGTGTGGTCCGGGCCAGTAAAGATCTTCAGCTTGGATAGCATCTTGCGACCCAGCTTGTTCTTGGGGAGCATCCGTCGGACTGCTTCCTTGAGGATCAGTTCGGGCTGCTTTTCAAGTCGACGTTCTGCTGTGATCGACTTTTGTCCGGGATACCCGGTGTACCAGGTGTACTTCTTTTGCTTCCACTTGTTTCCAGTGAAAACGACCTTTTCGGCGTTGACCACGACCACGAAATCACCCGTATCAACGTGGGGTGTATAAATGGGACGATGTTTGCCCATCAGGACGACAGCAATCTTGCTCGCCAGGCGTCCGACGATCTGGTCGGCGGCGTCGACAAGCAGCCACTGCTGCTCTAATTCGCCGTTCTTCGCCATGTATGTGGATGGACGTAGCACCGTTCGTGGTCCCCTCAGCTGGAAACGAAATCAACTTGGAAACAGCCGATTCTAACCCAGCCCCCAACTCGTCACAAGGGCCGCCAGCGGCTCCTGCGGGGCCTATATGAATCCACTGCGGGACCCTGTTGAGCAGCTCCTTGATCCGTTATAAACGCATCCATTCGAGGTGCATGTTCCGGGGAAGGTTGTCGGCCAGCATAATGAAAGTTGCGGTGTTCAAGGAGTCGATACCTGGTGAAAATCGGGTGGCACTGGTTCCGGGAAATCTCAAGCAGCTGGCCAAGGTTGGTGTCGAAGTCTGGGTTCAGCGCGGTGCTGGCGAGGCGGCCGGCTACAGCGATCAACAATACATCGATGCTGGCGCCCGGCTGGTTGAGCAGCCAGCGGAGCTTGCCGACGCCGCGGTGGTGGTTCAAGTCTGCTGGCCGGCTGGGTCGGATCCCGACCCGGGGCTCTATTCCAGCGGAACCTGCTGGATCGGGATGTGCGACCCGTTGGGGAAACCCGCTGATATCGCCCGCCTGGCCGAGGCCGGTGTGACCCAGTTTGCGCTGGAGATGATCCCGCGGATCACCAGGGCACAGAGCATGGACGTGCTCAGCTCGATGGCCACGATCGCCGGTTACCGAGCCGTCCTGCTGGCAGCTTCTGAACTACCCCGCATGTTCCCCCTGATGATGACCGCCGCCGGTACGCTTGCTGCTGCCCGGGTATTTGTGATCGGTGCCGGTGTCGCAGGATTACAGGCAATTGCCACCGCTCGACGGTTGGGCGCGATCGTGCAGGCCTATGATCTCCGGCCCGCCTGCCGGGAACAGGTCGAGAGCCTCGGTGCAGGTTTCGTCGAACTGGAACTCGATTCGGAGGATGCCGAAGACAAGGGTGGTTATGCGAAGGAGATGGACGAGGAATTCTATCGACGCCAGCGAGAGTTAATGGCCGAGGTGGTTGCCCAAAGCGATGTGGTCATTACCACCGCCGCAATTCCCGGCCGCGACTCTCCGCTGCTGGTTACTGCCGAGGCGGTTGCCGGGATGCGGCCCGGCAGTGTGATCGTGGACCTGGCTGCCGAGCGAGGTGGCAATTGTGCACTCACACAGGCCGACCAGCGGGTACTGGACAATGGAGTTGTTATCCTGGGTCCCACCAACTTGCCAGCGGATGTGCCCTATCATGCCAGCCAGATGTTCTCGGGCAATGTAACTCGCTTGCTAATCGAGTTGATTGAGGACGAGTCGCTGAAGATCGACCTGGACGATGAAATCGTGCAGTCAACACTGGTCGCTCATGATGGTGCTGTCTGCCATCCGCGAATCCGCGAGTTGCTCGGCCTGGACCCGCTCAATTCAACAGCTGTCGACAACGACGCTGATAGCGTGGATGACCAGCAGGGCGAGAGCCAGACGCAGGACGATTCCCATCCCAAGGAGCTGCCGGATGACCAGGCGACAAGCTAGCAGGTCCACGAATTTTAACATCAGCCTGCTGCGGCTGATTGCCATCACGGCCCTGGTCGTGATCTGCGCAGGTCACGTCCTGGCGGCCGACCCTCCCTCGACCGGGTCGAGTGACACGGCAACTGCCGGTCTGCAGGCAACCAGCGACGACGGTAGTGGCCTCAGCGAGCCTGGTGGAGACGGTGGGCGAGGGCGAGCCTTGATGGCCTCGCTGACAATCTTTGTGCTGGCAATCTTCGTCGGCTTCGAGATTATCACCAAGGTACCGCCCACACTGCATACCCCGCTGATGTCCGGATCCAATGCGATCAGCGGCATTGCCCTGGTGGGGGCCGTGATCGTGACCGGCACGGTGGGCGGCATGCCCTGGCTGGGAATGCTGGCCGTGGCCTTTGCCACCGTCAACGTGGTGGGCGGATTTCTGGTGACTCACCGCATGCTGGCCATGTTCGCTCGGCCCCGATCTGTAATCAGTAAGGACAACTAACGGCCGTGGACAAGCAAGTTCTGATTGACGGTGCTTATATCGTGGCAGCCCTGCTGTTCATGATCGGGCTCAAGAAGATGGCCCATCCTCGCACCGCCGTGCGAGGGAATGCCCTTAGTGCGCTTGGCATGCTGGTGGCCGTGGTTGCCACGCTGTTGAACGACCAGATCGCCAGCTATGGCTGGATTATCGCCGGAGTCGTGCTGGGTGGCACCAGCGGGTTGTTACTTGCCCACTTCATCCAGATGACAGCGATGCCCCAGCTGGTGGCATTGTTCAATGGCTTCGGCGGCCTGGCGTCGGTGCTGGTGGCCGGGGCGATGTTGCTGGTGGAGAGCAATACGCCGCTGGCCAGTGAATGGGTGGCAACGTCGCTCTCCGGCATCATCGGTGCCATCACGTTTCTTGGCAGCATGGTGGCGTTTGGCAAGTTGCAGGAGCTGAGCTGGTTTCGTGGCAGCCATCGTCTCCCCTTGCAGCACCTGATCAATGCGCTGCTGCTGATCGCCCTGCTGGTGATGACCGTGCTGATGGTTCAACAGCAAAATGCCAACTTCTATCTTCCCATCGTGGGCGTCTCGCTGCTGCTGGGACTGATGCTGGTGAATCCAATCGGTGGAGCAGATATGCCGGTTGTGGTGGCGCTGCTGAATTCCTATTCCGGCCTGGCCGCCTCGGCGACCGGGTTCGTAATCAGTAACAACGTGCTGATCATTTCCGGGTCGCTGGTCGGTGCTTCGGGGATCATCCTGACCACCATCATGTGCAAGGCGATGAATCGATCGCTGGGGAATGTGCTGTTCGGAGTGATGGAAGGTGGGACCGTCGCGGATGCCGACGAGGTGTACCAGGGGGTCACCCAGACGTCGGCCGAGGAAGTGGCGATGATCCTCGACTTTGCTTCTCGAGTTGTGATTGTGCCGGGTTATGGGATGGCTGTTGCCCAGGCCCAGCACGCCGTTCGGAACCTGGGACAGTTGCTTGAGCAGAAGGGTGTGACGGTGGAGTATGCCATTCATCCCGTGGCGGGTCGGATGCCTGGCCACATGAATGTGCTGCTGGCTGAGGCCGATGTGCCGTACGAAAAACTGATCGAGATGGAGCACATTAATCCGACCATGGATACCGTCGATGTGGCGATCGTGATCGGTGCCAACGACGTGGTAAACCCCTGCTCCCGTACCGATCCAGAGAGCCCGATCTACCAGATGCCGATCATCGATGTCGATAAGGCCCGCGCGGTGATCGTGATCAAACGCAGCCTGAGTCCTGGCTTTGCAGGTATCCCGAACCCACTCTTCGCTCTCGACAATACGTCGATGTTCTTTGGCGATGGCAAGCAGGCTGTGCTGGAAATCGTCACAGCGATGGAAGAGTAGATCCGACTCGCTGAGCGCGAATCTGACGTCCCTGGTCATTCCACACGGCGACGGTCGCGATCCAGTCGTTCGGCCAGGAACTCGATCGCCGTGGCGGCCATCCGGTTGTAATACTCGAAACCGTGGCCACCCCCTTCCGTCTCCAGGTCATAGTCATGCAGCACGCCGGTGGAACCGAGCTTCATGTGCAAGCGGTCTGAGCTGTCCCACCAGCGCTCGTCGCCGGGATCGCAGCAAAAGAACTGGTGTCGTGGATAGTCGAGCGGATGGACATACAGCAGCGCTGTATCCTGCCGGGCAGCTTCCTTGTCGGGGTACATCTGGCAGATCGTCTCATCGCCCTCGTCATAACGGGTATGAAAGTCGATGGCCGGGGAAATCGCTACAACGACAGGAAACGTGCGGGGGTTCTTGTAGGCAATTCGCAGTGCCCCTTGCCCTCCCATACTGGTACCGAGCAGGCCCACGTATCGCTCCGGCGTCTGCCAACGCTCCTGGATATAAGGAAGTACATTGTCCAGCAGGTGCGCCTCGGCTGAAATCTGACTGTCAAATTCCTCGCAGATCCTGTCGGTCCACCAGCTGCGCTGGGTCAGCGGAGCGACACAGATCAAGCCGTGCTTTTCCAGTTGCTCGGTGTAAGCCGGCTGATCCCGCAACATGTCGAGGTGGACGCCGTGCAGGTAGAGTACGACATAGCCGTGCGGATTTGGTTCCGTCGGCTCGAAAACGTCACAGGAGTGACCAGCAATTTTGACTTCGGACCAACTTCCCATAATTACTTTCGCAGGCAGTGCAGGATGGCTGAGAGAACTTTCCCCGTTGTACTCGTTAGCTACTCCTGCCGCGACCCGATAGCATGGTGCGATGTTCCGCGTTTTTCGAAAAGTGGTAGAAGTCGATGAGTAACGATCCGGTCACTCCAGGAAAGCCGCAGGCCTGGCACGAGGGGATCAGCAGGTACCAGTGGCTGGTGCTGACGATTGCCTCAGCGGGCTGGGTTTTTGACGTCTTCGAGGGCCAGATTTTCGTGGCCTCGATGCGTAATGCCATGCCAGCTCTGCTCGGAGTCGGGGCAGATCACCCCTCGGTACGTAGCTGGAATGACTGGGCCTTCGGCAGCTTCTTGCTGGGCGGTGCTTTCGGTGGCGTGCTGTTTGGGATCATCAGTGACAAGATCGGCCGTTCCCGCACGATGATCATCACGATCCTCTTCTACAGCCTGTTCACCTGTGTGACCGCCTTCGCTCAGCATCCCTGGCAGATGGTGGTCTTGCGATTCTTTGTTGCCATGGGAGTCGGAGGGGAGTGGGCGGTCGCCTCGGCGATGGTTGCCGAGGTGATGCCCAACCGGTCACGGCCGGTGATGAGCAGTATCTTTCATGCATCCAGTGTGTTTGGCACGCTGCTGGCAGCTGCGGTGGGAGCCTACGTGGTGGGTAACAGCGCACTCGGGGCGTCCGCCTGGCGCTGGGGGTTCGCCGTGGGAGTCCTGCCAGCGTTGCTGACACTTGCCGTACGCTGGAAGCTGTCGGATCCTGAACAGGCAGTCCAGGCACGGCAGCGAGCTCGTGAGGGGTCTGGACCGAAGACTGGCCGCTTGATTGAGTTGTTCCAGGGAGTGCAGCTGAGGAACACGCTGGTCGGAGTCGGCCTGGCATCGGTGGGGCTGGTCACATTCTGGGGAGCCCACATTTACGGCAAGAATGCCCTGTTGCGAAAAGCCGAGACCCAGGTATTGCTCGAAGAGAAGGTCCCGCTGAAAGCACCTGCCAGTGGAGCGACCACAGCGGAAACAACGGACTACAAGAATGCCCGCACGCTGGCACTGGCGAAACACAGCGGCCGGATCAAATCAGCGGAGATGCTGAGCATGGTCCTCAATACGATTGGTGGTGGCCTGGGCCTGGTCCTGTTTGGCACGATTTCAACCTGGCTGGGGCGCAAGGGAGCTTTCATCTTCTACCACGTACTCGCTTTCGGCATGGTGCTGCTGTTGTTCCAGGTCTTGCTGGCGAACGATGCCTCGACCCTTGTGCTGGCCATAACGCTACCGGTGTTTGGCTTCTTTACGCTGGGAATGCACGCGGGATATGCCGTTTACTTTCCGGAACTCTATCCCACCCGGCTGCGTAGTACCGGTGCTGGCTTCTGTTTCAACATGGGCCGACTGGCAACCGCAGCGGCATTTTTTGTCTTTGCCTCGGCAGCTGTTCCTGTCAGTCCCGAGAAGAAAGCGATCCTGCTGGCGCCGCTCTACCTGGTGGGTGTTGTGATCGTCCTGTTCGCGCGGGAAACTCGGGACCAGGCATTGCCTGAGTAGAGGTTGGGCTGACAGAACTGGCCTCCTGACCCGCAACGTTCCCCTCCCCGAAAGGTCTCCGACGATGACGGACCACGCGATCACTCGGTTTGCTGTGATTGGCTATGGCCTGTTCGGGAAACACCATGCGCGGGCCATTCAGTCCAGTTCGTCGACGGAGCTGGTGGCGATCGCAGTACCGTCCGCCGAGAGCCAGGCGGCCGCCCGCCAGGCGCATCCCGATGTCACAGTGGTGGCCGACTATCGCCAGCTGCTGGGCCGCGACGATATCGATGTCGTCAACGTGGTTCTGCCAAACCTGCTCCATTTCCAAGTCGCCAGCGAGGCGATCGAGGCGGGTCACCATGTCCTGCTGGAAAAGCCGATGGCGGTCAGCGTGGCTGATTGCGATCGGCTAATTCAACTGGCTCACAATCATCAGCGCGTGCTGGCGGTCGGTCATGAGCTGCGATTGTCGAGTCTCTGGGGGCAGGTCAAGCAGCTGATCGATGCCGGCACAATTGGTACACCGCAATACGTCCTGGTGGAACTCTCTCGCTTTCCCTACCGTCCAGGATCGAATGGCTGGCGGTACGACCAGCAACAGGTGGGAAGCTGGATCCTGGAAGAACCGATCCACTTCTTCGACCTGGCTCGCTGGTACCTCGCCGACTGTGGCGAGGCGACGTCGATTTATGCCAGGGCCAATTCGCGTGATCCCCAGCGGCCGCAGCTACATGACAACTTTTCCTCGATCGTCAACTTTCCTGGCGAGGCGTATGCGGTGATTTCCCAATCCCTGGCCGCTTTTGGACACCATCAGGTGGGCAAGGTTGTCGGCAGTCAGGGAGCCATCTGGGCGGAATGGGGGGCAGCCGATGCCCGTTCATCCGAAGCCCGGTTTTCGCTGCAATATGGACTTGCTGATAACGTCACCAATGTACCGCTGGATGCGATGACTGGTGAACTGGTGGAACTGAAGCTGGAGATTGAAGCGATGGCAGTGGCGGTTCAACAGGCGACGCCCCCACCAGCGACGGGCGAGGACGGCCGCTGGTCCACCCTGCTCTGCCTGGCTGCCGGGGAGTCGATCCGGCGAAGCGAAGCTGTCGGACTGGATGATTTCCTCGAGAACCTCTAACCTCTCTCGCTAGTGACGACACGATGCCTGACCTAGAATAGCCCCACGCCTGTTGTCTTGAATCAAGACGATTGTGAGTTGAGTTGCGATGAGAGAGTTGATCAGCACTGACGACCTACACGAGGGCATCTGCCAGATGGCCTCGCAGATCACCAGCTGCTATGGCGAGCAGCCACTCACGGTGATCGGCGTCCTGACCGGCTGCGTGGTTGCCCTGGCTGACTTGATTCGGCAACTGCACATGCCCTTACGAATTTGCTTTGTGGAGGCGTCCAGCTACCGGGGTGCCACCGAACGAGGTCCGCTGCAGTTGCAGGCCGAGTCGCTGCTGGATGTTGTCGGTCGCGACGTGCTGCTGGTCGACGATATTTTTGACACCGGTCACACGCTGGTCGAGGTGATGCAGCTGGTTGAAACACTCAAACCCAACTCGGTACGGTCCGCCGTGCTGTTACGCAAACTGGGTCGCCAGGAAGTCGAGCTGCAGCCCGACTTCGTCGGCTTCGATATTCCAGACGAGTTTGTGGTTGGCTACGGTCTCGATTACCAGGATCTTTACCGCAACCTCCCCTTTGTGGCCGCTCTCGATCCGGACGACCTGCAGGCGGATCCCAGACAGGAGTCGCGCTCAGAGATATGAATCCTCTGCGGATAGCGATGGTGACGCGCCGCTTCTGGCCATTGGTTGGCGGTGCCGAAATGGTGATGGCCAACCTGGCCCGGCAGTTTCGACAGCAGGGGGCGGAGTCGACCATTGTGACGGCCCAGTGGCAACCGGATTGGCCGCGGGACTTTGTGCACCGGGAAGTGCCTGTTGTCCGCCTGCCCCAGCCGCGCACTCGTGGTTGGGGGACCTGGCGATACATTCGCCAGCTGAGTCGTTGGTTGCGGGACCACCAGGATGAATTTGACCTGGTGTTTGTCTCGATGCTGAAGCACTCGGCCTATGCGGCGATATCCGTCGGTCAGACGCTCAAGCAACCGGTCGTTCTGCGAGCGGAAGGAGCTGGGCCGACCGGTGATTGCCAGTGGCAGCAGACAGCCCGTTTTGGCCGTCGTATCCAGGATCATTGCCGACGCGCTGCGGCCGTGCTTGCACCCAGCCAGCAGGTGCAGGAGGAATTGCTCGAACTGGGGTACGCGCCAGATCGCCTGCATCATGTTGCCAACGGAGTCGCACTTGGACCCGCACCGACGGCCGACAACCGCCGAGCTGCCCGCCAGGCCCTCGGGGATACCAGTCTGGAGTTGCGTCTTGAGCCCGAACAGAAACTGGTTGTCTTTACTGGTCGCCTGGACCGTAACAAGGGACTTTTTGACCTGGTCGACGCCTGGCGAGATGTGGCTAGCCAGCAGCCGGAGGCGCGACTCTGGCTTATTGGCGAGGGACCTGACAGTGACGAGATCCGACGGCGAATTTTTGAACAGCAGCTGGATGGCAAGATTCTGATGCCAGGGGCGTTTGATGAAGTAGACCAGATTCTGCAGGCGGCCGACCTGTTCGTGTTCCCCTCCTACGCCGAGGGACTCTCACTCTCCCTGCTCGAGGCGATGGCACACCGGCTGCCGGTTGTTGCCAGTGATATTCCCGGCAATCAGCAGCTGTTAGATGACCAGCTGCATGGACAGCTGGTTCCCTGCCGCGACCCTGCTGCCCTGGCCCGCGCGATCCTCGATTCACTCCAGCACACAACTGTCGCTGCCGACATGGCGATGGCGGCTTACCAGCGAGTTGTCCAGCACTACTCGCTCCAGCGGATGGCGACCGATCACCTGGAACTCTTTCAGCAGCTCGTCGATCAGTCTCAGTCAGCGGGGCAGTAGCAGGTGCCATGCCGATCCGGATTGCTTACTACCTGCCACGGATGGAACAGATCGGTAATCGCAGCCAGTTGCAGCTGCTACGTCAGCAACTGCCGGCTGATGATTTTCAGAGTCGCCTGTTTGGATTTGTTGCGTCCCGTCAGCAGGCCAGTCAAAGTGACGCGGATGAATGCCTGATCTATCGGTCCCATGCTGTCGATCCAGTTGCCCTGTTGAGGCTGGCAAAAGCCCTCAAGGCATGGCGTGCAGATATCGTGCACGTCTGGGGACCTGAAGATCTTGGCGTCGAAGTCCGCTGGCCGTTGAAGCGAGCTGCCAGCTTAAGGATGGCAACGCTGCATAATCCACCTGCCAGGGGGGGACGCTGGATCCCTGCAGCTGCTCAGCGCTGGCTGGCCAGCTGCCAACAGGTCACCGGCACGTCGCACTCGGTTCTCAAACAGCTGCCGGCAGCGATCGAGGGGGAATGGCTGCCAGCACTGGTGGCAGAAAAGGATCGCGATCCAGAGCGGCGGCTGCGGTCCCAGGTCGACCTGCCGCCCGCATCCCGCTACCTGCTGGTGGCAGGATCGGATGATCGCCTGGAACAGCTGGAGTTGGTCTTGCAGGTGATGGAGCTGCTGGT
>CAUZOB010000027.1:0-33598 GCA_963581185.1 Planctomycetota bacterium
GGTCTCTACCTCGCTGCGGTCCTTGACATCTCCCTTGCTGATTTCCGCTCCCCAGGCTAACGCCCGCTGCCAGCACTCTTCCAGGCTATCGACGATAAAGCCAAAGTGAATGTACTCGTTGCCTTCCACCAACGGCGGGCGAACACAGTCGGCAGGCTGTTGCAGCAGCGTGATGTTATTGACACCGTCTGTCAGGTCCAGCCCCTGGCGGCTCGGTCGATAATCGTGAAACTCCAGCCCGATCACCTCGGTATAGAATCTCTTCGATAACTCCATGTCCATGCAGCGAATAGCAAGGTGTCGCAGGTGTGTCATGGTGAGTTCATTGTTCTTGAGAGGCGACTGGATCAACACACTGGTCGGTCGATCTTCAGTTTAGCATCTGGTGGCTGCCTAGGTCAGTGTTGGCGGGAGGCCTGGAAGAAGCTGGCCATGCGGCTGGCAAATTGCTGTGCATCGGCCTGGGACTGAATGCCCTCGGCCTGGTGAATCGTGAAGAAGCCGCCATAGTCAACAGCAGCCAGTCCAGCGAAGACTGCAGCAAAGTCCACGCCACCTGCTTCCCAGAGCGGCAGGTGATGGAATCGCACGTCGCCCCGACAGTAGGTCGGCAGCGATGCGGGCCCCTCTGGATCGAGCCGGTGGTTCTGAACGTAGACATTTTTCATGTGCGGCGCCAACTGCTCAAGCGCTGCCTGGCCATAGTCCTGGCCGCAGAGCATCAGGTTGGCTGGCTCATAGACGATGCCAAAATTCTCTCGATCGACCTGGGCCAGCACATCGAGGATGCCGTCGAGCTGTTCGAAGATCGACGAGGTATGGCATTGGTGCACGAGCCGGATGCCGCGTGTGGCTGCCTGGTCGGCAGCCTGGCGTGCGAAGGGAATATCCTCCGCTGACTTCATGCAGACACGAATCAGCTCGGAACCGAGTTGCTCGGCGACATCCAGGCTGGGACCAAAATCACGCAGGCTATTCGGCCCCTGGTCGTTATTGAGCGGCACGTCAAAATCGGCAGTGACCATGGACACGGCCAGTCCAGCTGACTCGATCTGCCGCCGGGCGGCTGCCAGTTCAGCAGCTGAAGATTGCACGCCGACAGCACTGGCGCGCATGCAGATGGCGGGGTAACCGCTGCTGAGGGCAACTTCGAGAATCTGCTCGAGCGGCATGTGCAGCCGCGTCTTGCAGGCTGCTTCGACGATTCGCACCGATAGGGAAAGTTGCATGGCCTGGAGTAGTCGACGTCATGGCTGACCGCGGCCTGCGGCCAGCCATGCGCCTGACGCTTTACTTCTTCTTGACACCTAGCTCACCGAGTTTCGTGGCAATATCGACTCCATGAGTGCGGGCACTGACTTCCTTGTCGACATGCAGGATCTTGCCATCGGTACCGATATAAAAGGTCCAGCGGAAGGGCACAGCCCGGTCCTTGGTGACGACGCCATAGGCAGTGGCCGTGTCCTTACTGGGATCGCTGAGGATGGCATAATCCAGCTTCAGCGCGGCGGCATACTTTTTCATCGTCTCCGGCGGATCGACACTGGCCGTAAAGACGACCGCGTCAAACTTACCGAGTCCGGATCCCTTTTCACGAGCGGCGACCTTGAATTCCCGGTTGCCGAGCAATTTGACATCGAACGCCTCTTCAACTCCGCTGGCACGCAGCGAATCACATTGAGCCGTTCAGCCACCGGTAAAGGCTTTTGGGAACCAGGCCAGCACGACCACCTTGCCCTTGTACTTCGAGAGCTTGTGAGTCTTGCCGTCGCTTCCCTGCAGCGAAAAGTCGGGTGCCTGGTCGCCAACTTTGACTTCGGCAGCCGCGGGGGTGGCTACGAGCATGGCAGTCAGGATGAAAGAACAGGGTCCAATCCAGCGTTTCATAGCTGTATTTCTCCTTGGAGGGACAGTAAAAATAACCTCGTCATATGGTGCGGGTCCTATTCTACGAGAGATTTTCGAGCATGAGTACAACCTTGCGAGCAGATTCGTTGTTTGTCAGCTGTCTCCTTTCAGCCACGCTGCTGGTCCTGCTTGCCCCAGCCTCCGCTCAGGCCCAGCAGGACTGGCTGCGATTTCGCGGGCCAGATGCTCGCGGTGTGGCAGATAATGCCAACTTGCCAGGCTCCTGGACCAGCGAAGAAAACGTCAGCTGGTCCGTCACCACTCGCGGCCTTGGCTGGTCCAGCCCGATCGTGGTGGGCGACAAGATCATCTACACAACGGTAATCAACGAGGGTCAAACCGCCTCGCCCCGCAAGGGACTCTATTTTGGCGGTAACCAGGCGGCCGGTCCCAAGTCAGTACACCACTGGACTGTCGTCTGTCGCAGCCTCAGCAACGGCGAGGTGCTGTGGGAAAAAGAAGTTCACAAGGGGCTGCCCCCGCACCCGGTTCACATCAAGAATACCTATGCTTCGGAGACGCCAGTCAGCGACGGCAGACTTGTCTATATCTACTTCGGAAACCAGGGCCTCTACTGCTTTGATCTGAACGGCAAGCAGATCTGGTCCAAAGAGCGGCTGGCTTACAAGACTCGTTACGGCTGGGGGACAGCGGCCTCACCGGTGCTGCATGGCGACAGCCTGTTCGTGATTGATGACAACGAAGAACAGTCGACGCTGACCGCCTATGACAAGAACGATGGCCAGCAGAAGTGGCAAATTGAGCGGGAAGAAAAGAGTAACTGGGCCACTCCCTTCGTCTGGGAAAACGATGTTCGTACTGAGCTTGTGGTGCCCGGTACAGGGCGAACTCGTGGATACGACCTGGATGGCAAGCAGCTCTATGAACTGGAGGGGGCAAGTTCGATCACGATCGCCACGCCCTATTCCGCACATGGGCTGCTGTATGTCAGCTCGGGTTATGTGCTGGATGGCCGTCGACCGGTGTTTGCCATTCGTCCTGGATCGTCGGGCAATATTTCGCTGCAGGGTGACGCCACGAGTAACAACTATATCGAGTGGTCTCAGCCACTGGCGGCTCCCTACAACCCCACCACAATTGTCTACAAGGACCTGCTCTACGTGCTCTATGATCGCGGCTTCTTTGCCTGTTACGACGCCAAGACAGGTGCTGAAGTGTATGGCAAGCAGCGATTACCGAAGGGCCGCGCCTTCACCAGCTCTCCCTGGGCCTCGCAGGACAAGATCTACTGCCTCAACGAGGATGGCGTGACGTTCGTGATCAAGGCGGGGCGGACGTTTGAATTGCTGGCGACCAACAGCCTCAAGGAAGAGGACATGTGTATGGCCACACCGGCCATCGTCGGCAACCAACTGATCATCCGAAGTTCGTCGAACATTTACTGTATCGGCAGCAAGTAGCAGAGCTGACGCAGCGGTGCAGGATAAGTGAGGGTGCAGGGACTTGAACCCTGGACCTACGGATTAAAAGTCCGTTGCTCTACCGACTGAGCTACACCCTCAAGGACAAGGCACTAGTTGATACGATCGGGACGTTTGCTGTCAATCAGGGTCGCCAGCCTGGCGACTGGATTCGCCCATTCAGCAGGCATTACATCACGCGGTCCTGGGCCCAGCAATAGCGGCGACCGGTCTTGAATTCCTTGTATTCGTCAGCGGTTTCGAGGTGAATCCGGTCCCGCTTGTAAGCTGTGTTGACGGCGTCCAGGATCGAGGTAATATCGGCATCGGGATAACCAATGCCATCCACCTGGAACACGTCGCCGTTGATATCCAGCACCTGGATACGGTCGGTCCAGATTCTCACCCGCCGCAGCATCCGCAATTCGGAGCGAGTTCTCTTGAGGAACTCGAGCACCTCGTCGACCTGGCCCGGCTGGTATCTGATCGTCGCCAGTGGCTCGCTCATCTGGCTCTGTCCTTTTCCACTTGTTCAGTTGCCCTTCACCTTACTGCCCGGCTTGTTGCTTTTCCAGCAGCGCCAGGAATTGACTTTCGTCCAGTACCGGGATCCCCAGTTTTTGAGCCTTGGTCAGCTTGCTGCCCGCCTTGTCGCCGGCCACCAGGTAACTTGTCCGTGCCGACACGCTGCCAGCGGTCTTGCCGCCATGCTGCTGGATCATCTGCTTGATCTGGTCACGGGTGAATTGTAGCAGTGTGCCGGTCACCACGAAGATCAGGTCGGCCAGCAGATCGGAGCTGGGTTGTTCGCTGTCGAGGATTTCCATTGCCAGGCCGAGTGACGCGAGGTCGGCCATCGTGGTGGTTCCCAGCTCGTCGTGCAGGAACAGGTGGATGCTCTCGGCGATGGTGGGACCGATTTCATTGATTTCAGCAATCTCCTCGCGGCTCGCCTGCTGCATCTTCTCCAGGCTGCCAAAGTGGCTCGCCAGGATGGCAGCCACCCGGGCTCCGACATGTCGAATCGAGAGCGCATTGAGCAGCCGAGTAAGTCCCCGACCGCGACTCAGCTCGAGCTGCTCGAGCAGTGCCGTGGCTGACTTTTCGCCCATGCGTTCGAGCGCCACCAGTTGTTCTTTTTGCAGTCGGTAGAGGTCGCCATAGTTGGTGACAAGTCCGGCAGTCACAAGCTGGTCGACCAGCTTGTCGCCCAGCCCCTCGATCTCCATGGCATTACGGCTGGCAAAGAAACAGAGTCGTTCCTTGAGCTGGGCGGGGCAATCATAGTTGGGGCAGCGAATATATACGCCCCCCTCGTCCTTAATCAGCGTCGTGGAGCATTCCGGGCAGCTGGTAGGAAAGGGGTAGCGTGGCAGCCGGCCCTGGCGTTCATGTTTTTCCACCCGGACCACGCGGGGAATGATCTTGCCGGCCTTTTCGACGACCACCACATCGCCGACACGGATGTCCTTGCGGAGGATCTCATCGGCATTGTGCAGGCTGGCCCGGCTGACCGTGGTGCCAGCCAGTTCAACGGGTTCGAGCTGTGCCACCGGTGTGATTGCCCCGGTCTTGCCAATCTGGACTTCGATTGCCTGCAAACGTGTTACCGCTTCGTATCGCTCCCACTTGTAGGCCACGATCCAGCGTGGGCTCTTGGTGGTCTGGCCCAGTTGCTCGCGATCTGTAAAGCGATCTGCCTTGAGTACGATGCCGTCTATTTCGAAATCGAGGTCGGCGATCTTCTCGATCAGTTTTTCACAATGAGCGGCGGCGGCCGCAAAGCTCGTGAATCGGTCCACGTGCGGCGTTGCCGGCAGTCCGTAGGAGTTGATTTCGCTGAGGAAATCCATGTGGCTGTCGCTGCGAATGCCCTCGCAGTAACCCGTTCCATGGCAGACCATTCGCAAGTGACGCCGGGCGCAGATCCGCGGATCGAGCAGGCGGATCGATCCTGCCGTCGCATTCCGGGTGTTCTTGTAGAGCGGTTCCTGGTGGGACTGCTGGTATTCATTCAGCCGCACCAGGTCATTGTTGGTCATGTAGACTTCGCCGCGAATCTCCAGCAGGGCCGGAGGATTGTCGGTCTGGAGCTTAAGTGGGACGTCGGTGATGGTGCGAATATTGTGCGTGATGTCGTCGCCCTGAATTCCATTGCCACGTGTGACACCGCGGGTAAGTTGACCCTGCTCGTAAACCAGGGCCGCAGCGACTCCGTCAACTTTCAACTCCACAACCCAGGGAATGTCAGCCGTCCCGACCAGGTTGGCGACTCGCTCGGCGTACTTGTCCAGCTCCTCGAGGTTGTAGGTGTTGTCGATCGAGAGCATCGGAAGCCGGTGATCGACTGTCTGGAGATGGTCAACCGGCTGTTCCCCCACTCGCTGGGTGGGACTATCGGCTGTCAGCAGCTGTGGGTGCTCCGCTTCCAGCTCGGCCAGCTGCTGCATCAACTGGTCATAATCGAGGTCGCTGACGGTCGGCGCAGCGTCCTGGTAGTAGCGACGGTCGTGCTCGCGAATCTGGTCTCGCAAGCTGACAATCTGCTGGGCAATATCCTGGTCCATCGAGATCTGCCTTGGGGCTAGGAGAGCGGGGAAGAGGGTTCGCCCCGGCTGTCACGCCGCTGCCTGAACCAGTCGAGGCCGATCGCCAGCACAGTGCAGATACCAAGCAAACCGAGTTCCCAGAGCATGAGTCCGAATCCGTGTTTGTCCATAAAGACCAGTAAAGGGTGCTGGCTGTCAACAACCAGGCTGCTGGAGGCGGTCGAGAGGTCGCCGTTACGGACCGCGATCAGCATCATCACGCCGTAAAGGCAGGCAGTCAGCGTGAACAGTACAGCCACGATCACGAGCGCCAGGTAGAAGATGTTTCGCGGAGCTCTGTTTTTTGCACGGTCAGCGGGCATGCCGACTTCCGCTTCTGACGTCAATGGGAGAATAACACCAGCTGTCATTATAACAGGCCATCCGCGTGGCGACGAAGCGGGGCCAAGCAGAGGAATGGCCCGCTACTGGAAATGGCCCGTGGGGAGACCTATCATGAGGGATTCTTAGCCCCTGCGGGGACCTACTGGAGGAGTCACGCTTGCCCGCCACACGTGCCAATTCAGAGATTCAGCTGCGTGGAGTCGCTGTTAATAACCTCCAGCGGATCGACCTGGACCTGGAACACAACCAGCTGATTGCAATTTGTGGAGTCAGCGGCAGTGGCAAGACCAGCCTGGCCCTCGACACGCTCTACGCCGAGGGACAACGTCGATACATCGAAAGTTTTTCTGCCTACACTCGGCAGTTCCTGGATCGGCTGGAGAAGCCCGCCGCTGATCGTGTCGATGGTATCCCGGCTGCGGTGGCGGTGACCCGGGGTAACACATCGCGCAGCAGCAGGTCGACGGTCGGTACCGCAAGCGAAGCCTCGGATTACCTGCGTCTGCTGTTCGCCAAGATCGGCCAGGTCCACTGCCTGTCGTGCGGGCTGCTGGTCAAACGCCACACGGCCGATTCAATCACAGCCAGACTGGGCGAACTTGATGCTGGCAGACGTTACATGGTGGGCTTTCCAGTCGACCCGACAAGCGATTCCATGGAAGGCCTGCGGGAGTCGGGATTCGTGCGGATCGTGAGCGATGGCCAGACTTTCAACCTGTCCGATCAAGCTGACCTGCAGTCGCTGGAAGGACTGTTGGCTGACGGCAGACTGCTGACCGTCATCGTCGATCGCCTAACGGCGGGCGATGTCAGTGGTGAACGCTTGCACGACACAATAGAGACGGCGCTGCAGAGCGCCAGCATGGCATGCCACCTGTTCGTCGCTGCGGCAGATGATGCCTCCGATTCCAGCACGATTGACGGGCGGCCCTGGCAGTTGCTGCGGTTTGACGGCGCGCTGCGATGTGAAGAGTGCCAACTGGAGTACCCGGAGCTGGAGCCGAGGCTGTTCAACTTTAACAGTCCGCTGGGAGCCTGCCCGGACTGTGAGGGTTTCGGCAACATCATTGACATCGACATGGATCTTGTTGTGCCCGACGCCTCGCGGAGCCTCAAGGATGGTGCCGTCGCTCCCTGGAACACGCCCGCCTACCGTCATGAGCTGGATGAGTTGCTGGCGCTGGCTGACGATTATGACCTGCCAGTCGACGTACCCTACGCCGAACTCACGGTTGCTCAGAAGAAACTGATCAAGCGTGGCGTGCCAGAATGCGAATTTGGAGGCCTGGATGGCTTCTTTGCCTGGCTCGAACGGCGCAAGTACAAGATGCATCTGCGTGTTTTCCTGAGTCGCTGGCGCAGCTATCGCACCTGTGCCGGCTGCGACGGCACCCGGCTACGAAAGGAGTCGCTGGCGCCGCAGGTTGGTGGTCGAAATATCGCTGAAATGTGCGGCATGAAAATACGTGACGTGACCGGCTGTATTGAACAACTCGAGCTGTCACAGCATGCCCAGGAGGTTTCCAGCCTGATCCGACAGCAATTGCTGGCACGCTTGAACTATCTGCGCTCGGTAGGCCTTGGCTATCTCACGCTCGATCGCACGTTGCGAACACTGAGCGGCGGCGAGGCTGGCCGAGTCAGCCTTGCCACGGCACTCGGATCCAGTCTCGTCAACATGCTGTATGTTCTCGATGAACCGACCGTCGGCCTGCACCCTCAGGATGTGGGTCAGCTGGCCGTGGCAATTGAAGGCTTGCGTGACCGTGGAAATACCGTGGTGCTTGTCGAACACGAGGAAGCGATGCTGCGAGTTGCCGACCAGGTTGTCGAGATCGGACCGGGAGCAGGACAGCAGGGTGGTCGCGTTGTTTTCCAGGGCGACCTGGAACAACTTCAACAGCCGGATGCCAGCTTGACAGGTGACTACCTGGCCGGCCGCCGGGGTATTGCTATCCCCAAACGCCGCCGCGAGACCAATCGCGGTCGCATTCGCTTGACCGAGGCCAACGGGAATAACCTGAAAAATCTGACAGTTGATTTTCCGCTGGGCGTGCTCTGCCTGGTGACGGGAGTGAGTGGGTCTGGCAAAAGCACGCTGGTGACCGATACCCTGTACGGTGCCCTCTGCCGCCGCAAGGGGAAGACCAGCGAGAAACCGCTGGCTTACAGCGAAGTGGTCGGCGATGGCCAGGTTGACGAGGTGATCCTGGTGGACCAGGGCCCGATTGGTCGCTCACCACGGTCCAACCCGGTCACTTACATCAAGGCCTTTGATCCAATCCGGGCTGTGTTTGCCGACACCGTGGAAGCCCGGACTCACAACTACTCGGCAGGTCATTTCAGCTTTAATGTGGATGGTGGGCGGTGCCAGGCCTGTAAGGGGGAGGGGCATGTCGAGATCGACATGCAGTTCCTGGCGGATGTTTACATGAAGTGTAATGAGTGTGGTGGAGCCCGCTACCGCGATGAAATCCTCCGTGTCCGCTACCGCGATCGCAATATTGACGATGTCCTCAACATGACCGTGCGACAGGCGTTCTCGTTTTTCCGTGGCCAGATCAAGGTGCAAGCCAAGCTAAAACAGCTGATCGATGTTGGCCTTGATTACCTGCGTCTTGGCCAGCCAGCCAACACGCTCTCCTGCGGAGAAGCCCAGCGGTTGAAGCTGGCGGTCCACATGTCCTCAGCCCAGCGACGGCGGACTCTGTTCATCCTTGATGAACCGACCACCGGACTGCACTTTTCCGACGTCGTACAGCTGCTCGACTGCTTCGCAGCACTGCTGGATGTGGGCCATTCCCTGATCGTTGTTGAACACAACCTGCAGATGATGAAGGCGGCGGATCACATTATCGACCTCGGCCCAGGTGCCGCGGACGAGGGAGGCGAGCTGGTGGCCGAGGGGACTCCTGAGGAAGTTGCCGAGACTACCGAATCGGTGACCGGCAGCTACCTGCAGGAGAGTTTGAAGCGGCAAGTACTTACATCTTTCGATAACTGAGGGTGCGTGTCTCGATATGCCCGAACTGGACCTGCAGCAGCTAGAGCTGGATATCTTCCACGGCCAGCTTCATCCCGGCAGTGCCGAGATCTACGCGCAACTCTCCGGCCGCTGGGATGCGGCCGAGGCGTGGCAGCAGGGTTGGCGCCTGGTCGGGGAAATCGATGGCCCTTACGCGGATTCTGCAGCTACGCTGCCAGCCCGACTGGCTCTCCAGGATCATGGCCGCGGTGAAACCCTGCTGGCTCACGTCACGCTTCCCGATCCCTGCTTCTGGTCACCGGAGGTGCCCTTGCGATACCAGGTTCGTGTTGATCTTGTCCATCAAGGAACACCCGTCTGGTCGAGCGAGCAGACGATGGGACTGCGTCAGCTGGGGCTTGAGGCCGGCCGGATTCAGCTGGCTCATGAACCCTGGACCGTGATCGGGGGCGAACCGGTACCAGGGGTTGCTGGCCAGCTGCCGACTGGCATGGTAGCGGTTGTCCAGGGGTCAACCATTGACGTGGCGGCATCCGAGTCGATAGCCGATGGCTGGATGATCACGCTGGCGCCAGCCGGAGTAATCCAGTCCGAGCTGCTGACGCTGCTGCAGAGCTGCAATTCCCCGGCGAACTGGTGCGTTGTGCTGCAAGATGGTGCGCTCGATGTCCCTCGTAGCGTGGCGCCTAACCTGCTGCGGGGTCAGTTGTTTTCAGCTGACGAGCCACTCCTGCTGGCCGACTGGGCTGAGATTGCCTTTGTGCAGTTTTCCACTGCCGACGACTTTGCCAGCCGCACGGCGGACTGTCCCCTGCCGGTCGTGGCGGTCGGAGAACAGCCAGCAGATGCTGGCTGGGACGAGATCCGGCAGTCCTGTCAGCGACTTCTTCAGCAGTTGTCCGCCTATCGCCAGTTTGCCGGCTATATTGTTGTGCGGGGAGAGACCGCGGGAGAAATGATGTGAATGAAAGCCAGCCAAACCTGGATCGCTACGCTCGCCAGACTCGCTACCAGCCGATCGGCGAGGCGGGGCAGCGTGAGCTGGCCCGTGGACGGGTACTGGTCTGCGGTTGCGGGGCACTCGGTTCAGTACTCGCCAACACGCTGGTTCGTGCCGGTGTTGGCATGGTGCGGGTCGTCGATCGCGACTTCCTGGAGATCAACAACCTGCAGCGACAGGTGCTCTATGACGAGCAGGATGTCGCCTCCGGCCTGCCCAAGGCAATTGCCGCTCAGGCCAAGTTGCGGCAGATCAACTCGGCCGTGACAATCGAGGCAGTTGTGGCTGATGTGACTGCCGACAACATCGCCCAGCTGGCAGATGATGTCGACGTGATCGTTGATGGGACCGACAATTTTGAAACCCGCTTCCTGATCAATGATTATTCCCTGCAGTCGGGCACTCCCTGGGTCTACGGTGGCTGTATTGGGGCCGAGGGACAGACGATGACAATCCTGCCGGCTGAATCCGCCTGCCTGCATTGCCTGATGGAACAGGGGCCACCGCCACCTGGCACGACTCCGACCTGCGATTCAGCTGGCATCCTGGGGCCGATCATTAATGTGATTGCGTCGATCCAGGCCAGCGAGGCGATCAAGATTCTCTCGGGTAATCGCCAGGCGGTCAGTCGCACGCTGCAGGTGATCGAGTTGTGGGACAATCGCCTGCGACAGATCAACCTGGACAGCTTGCGAGCTGCTGCCAATTGTCCTGTCTGTGATCAGCAGCAGTACCGCTGGCTGACAGGCGATCGGGGCAGCCATACGGCGGTCCTGTGCGGGCGGAACGCAGTGCAGCTGAGCTTTCCCGACCAGGGCGAACTGAAGCTCGACAGCCTGGCAGAAAAACTCGAGGGCATCGGTACCGTCTCCCACAACCCCTACCTGCTGCGGCTGGATCTCGATGCTCACAGGATTACCGTGTTTCCTGACGGGCGAGCGATCGTCCAGGGTACAGAGGACGAGACGGAAGCTCGCACACTTTATGCCCGCTTTATTGGCAGTTGAATCGGCTGGCCGTAATTGCGGCGTTATTGCGGGTCTCTCGGGCGATGCATAGAATCGCTGGAGAGAAGGGCGATGTGTAAATTGCCACCGTTTCTGCTGGTTGAGTTTAGCGAGGGAGTTTGACATGAGAGATTCACGCATGCTGTTACTTGGTTTGCTGTGTGCGCTGGCGATTGGTTGCCAGAGCTCGGTGGTTGTCAGCGACCCGGACGGGTCACAATCTGCCGATTCACAAGCAAACGATGCGGATGCGGCAGACAACGACGGCGATACGGCGGCGGTAGCTGCCAGTCGGCCGGTCTTCACGATCCTCGGTACTCGCACGGATGGTTTCGATTTTGGCCAGGCCAAGGCCCTGCCCGAGGATACCCTGACTGCGCATCCCGGTATCGACTGCATGGTCGGTCTGTTTGCCTACAACCCTCCCTATATTCTGCAGGCTCTGAAGGGTGTCGATAAGGTCGGCGAGGTGACCCTGATCGGCTTTGACGAGGCGGACGAAACGTTGCAGGCAATTCAGGATGGAGAGTGCCATGGGACGGTCGTACAGGATCCTTACCTGTATGGATATGAGTCGGTCAAGCTGCTTGCCAGCCTGGCCCGTGGTGAAGAGGGTGTGATTCCCGAGGGTGGCAGCATGTATATCCCGGCGCGCAAGATCACAGCGGACAATGTTGACGAATTCTGGGATGAACTCAAGCAACGGGTGGCAGACGGCCAGGCCGCCGCTGCCAATGCTGTGCGCAAGGATGACCGTCCCACGATTGGCTTCGTGACGAACGGTATCGCCTCTTTCTGGGTTATCGCAGAAGCGGGTGCTCGAAAAGCGGGTGAGGATTTTGATGTCAATGTGGAAGTTCGCATGCCTGCTGCCGACGGCGCAGCTGCTAATCAGAAACGCATGCTGGAATCGCTGGTGGTGGCCGGCGTCGATGGTATCGCGGTCAGCCCGATCAACTCGGAGAACCAGAACGAATTACTGAACCAGATTGGCGAGTCGACGATCTTGATCACCCATGACTCCGATGCACCCGATTCGAACCGGCTGGCCTATATTGGCATGGATAACTATGACGCAGGCTGGATGTGTGGCGAGTTGATTCACGAGGCCCTACCGGACGGCGGCTCGTTGATGATTTTTGTCGGTCGACTGGAACAGGAAAATGCCAGACTGCGACGCCAGGGCCTGATCGATTACCTGCTGGGTCGGGAAGCCGATTCGAGCCGATACGATGAGCCAGGACAGGAACTGGAAGGAAGTCCAAAGGCTGCCGAGTGATCGCTGCCGGTTGCCTGGCTCTCTTGTTTTCTCTTATCGCCAGCGGCGTGAACGAGCGTGATGTCAGCACCTGATGACTTGCCGCTGCTCGAAGTACGCCAGTTAACCAAGCGGTTTCCCGGCGTACTGGCCCTTGACCAGGTCGACCTGCAGCTCAAGCAGGGTGAAGTCCTGGCAGTGATCGGAGAGAACGGGGCTGGCAAGAGCACCTTGATGAAGATCCTGGCAGGGGTGCAGTTGGCCGATAGCGGCGAAATTAGGCTGGCAGGCGAGTTGATTCAGCCCAGCACTGTGCTGCAGGCCCTGGATCTGGGCATCTCCCTGATTCACCAGGAGCTCAACCTCTCGGACAACCTTGAGGTGGGTGCCAACATCTTCCTCGGTCGTGAACCAACGCAGTGGGGTCTGATTGACAAGCAGGCGATCCGCCAGGAAGCGATCCGGGTGCTCAAGCGAGTCGGTCTGCAGGTGGATCCTGGTACGATTGCCAGCCGGCTGTCGATCGCCCAGCAGCAGCTGGTGGAGATTGCCAAAGCGGTTTCGGTCGACTCAGGCATCCTGATCATGGATGAACCGACATCCAGTCTTTCCCAGACCGAGTCAGAGAAGTTATTCGATGTGATCGCCGGATTGAAGTCGCAGGGAGTGGGCATCATCTATATTTCGCACCGCCTGGCTGAAGTTAGCAGGCTGGCGGATCGAGTGCTCGTGCTTCGAGATGGCGAAAACGCCGGCGAATTGTTGGCAGATGAGATCAGCCATGACAACATGGTCAGCTTGATGGTGGGCCGGGATGTCTCCCAGTTTTACCAGCGGTCAGAGCACCAGGCTGGAGAGACAGTTCTGCAGGTACGTGGCTTGCGGACGTCCGCCTACCCTCGTCAGCAGATCGATTTTCAAGTCCGAGCAGGCGAGATTGTTGGCGTTGCCGGACTGGTCGGAGCTGGTCGGACAGAAATGCTGCAAGTATTGTTTGGTATCGATCCGGCGATTGCCGGTGAGGTGCTGATACAAGGTAAAGCAGTCCAGCTGGAGAACAGCCAGCAGGCAATCGAAGCGGGGCTGGCGCTGGTACCGGAAGATCGCAAACAACACGGCCTGGTGGTGGAAATGTCCGTGCGTGAGAACATTGGCCTGGCGGGACTGCGGCGGCACCGGATTGCCGGCTTCTTTCGCGATGGGGCCCAGGAACAGCGGGACACTACCGAGATGGTTGACCAGCTGCGGATCAAGACGCCCAGCCAGCAGCAGCCGGTCCAGTTCCTCTCGGGTGGAAACCAGCAAAAAGTTGTGCTTGGTAAATGGCTCTCGATGGCTCCCTCAGTGATCCTGCTGGATGAACCGACTCGGGGTATCGACGTCGGTGCCAAGCAGGAGATATACCAGCTGATGGAGAAACTGGCTCGGCAGGGGGTTGCCATCGTGTTCGTCTCCAGCGAGCTGGAGGAGATCATTGGCATGTCCGATCGTGTGCTGGTTATGCACGAGGGCAGTATTAGCGGTCAGCTGGATCGTGACCAGTTGAGTGAGGAAGCGATCATGCAGCTGGCCACCGGCAATGTTGTCGAGCCAGCAGGGGCGTAACCGATCATGAACAAGAACATGGGGATCTTGCTGCTGCTGGTGTTTACCTGCATTGCCACTGCCATTCTCAGCGATGGCCGCTTCCTCTTGCCCGATAACATCCAGAACCTGTTTCGCCGCAGTGCGCTGTTTGGCATTATCGGCATCGGCGCGGCCTTCGTGATCATCACTGGCGGGATCGACCTTTCGATTGGCTCTTTGATCGGCCTGACAGGCTGCCTGCTGCCAATGCTGCTGGCTCCACAGTTCATCCAGCAAGCCGAGCCGCTGGCCGTCCTGGAAGTTGATTGGGAATCCAAACAGATCATCCTGGAGGGTTCTCTGCCCGATTTGCAGAAGTTTGACCAGCTGCATTACACGAACTCGGCCGGCAATCAGCGATCGTTAACCGTTGTGACCTCCGACCTGGATGGTGAATCAACACGGATTAAGGTGACTGGCAATATCAAGGCTTTCCAATGGCTGGCGGAAGAGAAGCTCCACGGAGATCAAGCGGCAGCTGGAGAGGCAACGGCGGCGGCCCGCGTGGCAATCACCAGTCTAGCTGGTGTGAGTCCTGCGGTCGGAGTTGGATCTGGACTGCAAAAACAGATTGGCGGATACCTGGCCGCTGCAGCAGTCCGCTCTCAATTGGCGGATGACAGATCGCTGAACCTCTATGGTGTGGATGTCCGTCCTGCTGTGATGTCGCATATGAACGTGGTCATTGCGATCAGCCTGGTACTGGCTGTTTCGCTGTTGGTTGGCCTGGCGCACGGACTGCTGATCACCAAGGTCCACCTGCAGCCATTCGTGGTGACCCTCTGCGGGCTGCTGTTTTACCGCGGCCTGGCTCGCTGGATTACCGGCGACCAGACGAAGGGGTTCGGCACGATCTTCGACGATTCACTCGGCCTGCTTGCTTCGGGCCGACCCCTGTCGCTTGCGATGTTGATGATCCTGGCCGGGTTACTGCTGACCATTGTGCTTGCCATTCGCCTGGCGCGGCAGCGGCGGGATTCGATCGGAATTGACGCCCAGCGACGCAGCTGGGTCCTGCTCGGCATGACCCTGGTGATCGTGTTGGCTGGCGCCAGTCGCTTTCTCAGCCTCTCAGACGAGTCAGTGATTTCCATGGCTCCGGGAGCACAGGTGCGTGTGCTGGTCACCGTCGACGAGGACAAACGGCAGCATATCGACCTGCTGCATGACGAGATGAAGCTGGGCTACAAGCAGGATGGCCTGGTTGTGGCCGAACCGGGGCCTGCCGGGTTGATGCCGCAGATCCTGCTGAGCTACCTGGGATACCTGGTCATTCCGGGACTGGTCTGGTTGCTCGTGATTGCCGGTCGGGATACAGGCCGGCGTGTGCTGGTGCCGGCCGGCTGGTTAGCTGGCGGCATCGTGGCCAGCCTGGTAGCTTTCCTGCTGTTCAAATCTGGCACCAACTGGGCCGGTGAGAGCTGGACGAACCGTATGAATATGTTTGCCGTCTTGATCGGCCTGGGGTTACTGGCCAGCGCCATTTCGACTTTTGCGAGGTTCGTGCTAAAAAATGCCAGCCAGCAGGCGAGGTTGCCGTTGATGGTAAGTGGAATCCTGGCAGTTGCTCTGTTATTGGGTCGGATTCCGCTCGGTCAAACACTCGTACCGACGCCGCTGATTGTCCTGCTGTTGCTGGCGATACTGGCAGCGGTGCTATTGAACCAGACGATTATTGGTCGTTACCTGTTGGCCTTGGGGCGCAACGAGGAAGCGGCTCGCTACAGCGGCATTAACACGGACCGCATGACAATCATGGCTTACGTGATCTGTAGTGGAGCGGCGGGCGTCGCTGGCGTGCTGTTTGCACTGGATATTAATGCGGTTCAACCGTCTGGCCACGGTAACTTTTACGAACTTTATGCCATCGCTGCAGCGGTGCTTGGCGGCTGCAGTCTGCGGGGTGGCGAGGGGAGTATCGTTGGAGTGATCATTGGCGCGGCGGTGATCCAGGTGCTTTACAACAGCATTATCCTGCTCAGCATCCCTTCGCAGCTGGAGTTTGCCATTATTGGCCTGGTCATCCTGGCTGGCGTGATCGCCGATGAAATGGCAAAGCGGATGCGGCATCGGCGGCAGGCTTTGGACGATGTGACGTCGGCCAGCCAGTAACAGCGGTTGCCGGTTGCCGGTTGCCGGTTTTTGCGATCCCAACTAGAATCAGCTGTTTGACAAATTCTCAGGGTGTTGTGAGGAGTGAAGTTGATGTCATTGAAGAAGCTGCTGCTGTCGTTGTCGCTCGTGACTTTCTGCCTGCTGCCACTGGCTGGCTGCAAGAAGGAAGAAGCCAAGAAGGCTCCGCCCGCCGCCGCCGGTGGTGATGATGGTGGGGCAGTCAGCACTCCAGACACAAACCAAACCTAGTCCAGGGGCTGTGCCGGCAGGCTCTAGACGCCGGGCACGTTCTTCAAATCCTCGCGCAACAGACGCGGATAGTCCGCCGGCTGTTTTCCCAGGTAGCTCATATAGAGCAGTTCCATCGGGTGCAGTACGCGCAGACCTGCTCCGGACATTCGCGACTCACAGTCGATCTGCATCAGGCAGCCGGTGTTAGCCGTGATCAATAGTCGGGCCCGGGTTTCCTGGATGTTCTTCAGCTTGCGGCGGCTGAGCCGCCCAGCCATCTCGGGTTCTGTCAGGTTGTAGGTGCCAGCTGCACCGCAACAGATCTCCGACTCTGGCAGCGGCACCAGTTCCAGGTCCGGAATCGTTGCCAGCAGGTTGCGAGGTTGTTGCTTGACGCCCTGGGCATGAACCAGATGGCAGGCGTCGTGATAGGTGGCGCGCATTGGAATCGACCCTGACGGTTCGATCACTCCCAGTTGATCGAGGAACTCGGTGACATCCATTACCTTGTTGGCAAGAGTGCCCGGTCCGGTCTCCCCGCCACCAGGCCAGTGCTGGCCGTAATCCTTGAGCATCGCTCCGCAGCCGGCAACGTTGACGATCACGGCATCGAGGTCGGAGCTGTCGAAGGCAGCCACGTTTTTGTCAGCCAGTTCCCGTGCCGGCTCCTCGTGGCCCGCGTGGAAGTGAATTGCTCCACAGCAGGCCTGCTCTTGTGGGATCACCACATCGCAACCATTCTTTTGCAGGACCCGCGCCGTTGCCCAGTTGGTATGGCGGAAGATGACATCCTGGACACAGCCGCTGAACAGCGCAACCCGCGCTCGCCGCTTTCCCTCGGCCGGCAGGAAGGCTGGCAGGTTGGGCAAACGGCCAGGCAAGGGAGGCAACATTGTCAGCAGGCGACCGAGTCGATCTGGCAGTATCCGCCAGAGGCCGGTGCTGACGAGTAGCCGGTCCAATCGCAACAGCTGGGCGATTCGGGCCGGCCAGAGAGCCAGTCGTAGTCGGCTTGGATGAGGAAACAGGCCAAACAGGATCCAGCGGTGGAACCAGTCGGTCTGTGTCCCCTGCCGACGGTCGTTCTGGGCCATGGCTAGCCGGAATGGTTCAATCAGCCTGCCATACTGAACGCCGGAGGGGCAGGCGGTCTCGCAGGCCCGGCAATCGAGGCAAAGGTCCAGGTGCCGCCGCACCTGGTCGTCCATTTCCAGCCGCCCGTCGGTAACAGCTCGCATCAAGTAGATGCGGCCACGCGGGCTGTCATTCTCGTCATACGTTTCCGTGTATGTCGGACAGGATGCGGTACAGAGCCCACAGTGGACGCAGTCCAGTAGGTGCTGGTAATCAATCCCAGCTCCAGGATTGACCAACTCGCTGGTCCCAGCCGGTGCCGGAGCGTGTTCTGGTGTTACTTGTGTCATGTGTAAATGAACCTGCCTGGATTGAGCACGTTGGCTGGATCAAAGGCGTGCTTGATACGATCAAGCAATGGTAGGGGAGAATGAACGGATCCCCACACGCTGCGGGTTGTCATATCGCTGCCGCCAGGATTAGAGAGTACCGTCACGTTGCCGTGCGCCGCCATGGCGATCGGCTGCAGCGAGCCAACCAGGGCGCCACCCAGGCCATCGGCGGGATACTCGGAAAACCGGACGATCACAACACCGTTACCGGCGTGTGCCTGGATCGAGCACTCGCTGTCGATCTCGCGAGCGGCCGCAATAAACTCGCTGATACCGCTGGCAACCATGCTGGCCTGGATCACAAGCGGTGCATCACCGCTGACTGGGAACTGCACGAGCTGTTGCCAGAGTTCCTCCTGCTGGTCGGCCTGCAGCCGTGTTACCAGCTTGATGCCATGCTGGCTGAATTCGCTTTCCAGCTGGCTGCAGAGCCACTCCAGCTCAGTCTCACTGCCGCACAGTCCGAGTGCCAGCTGCCAGCCGGCGGTCAACGGCAGCGACTCCTGCGCTGCCCAGGCGGGGCCCGAGAACAGTTGAATTGCATAAGGCTGCGCGGGGCTCTCCATCAGCCACGCCAGCGTGGGCTCGACGTTCGCGAGCTGCTGGAATTCGACAAGCAGGGTGGCATCGGCTGGAGGTATTGGCTTGAGCTTCAAGGTCAACTGGGTGATCAGGCCGAGTGTCCCAAGGGAACCGGTGAGTAATTTGCAGAAGTCGTAGCCGGCAACATTCTTGACCACCCGGCCACCGCCATGGAAGAGTTGGCCGCTGCCGTTGACGGCGGTAATGCCTATCACGTAGTCGCGAATCGTGCCATAGCCGTACCTGCCGGGCCCGCTGCAGTTGGTAGCCACCACGCCGCCAATTGTTGCCCGCTCCGGATCAGGAACTCGAATCGGCAACTGCAGATTCTCCGGTGCGAGAGTCTCCGCCAGGCTGGACATGGTGATCCCTGCCTGGACAGTGATCGTCAGGTCACGTACCGGAAAATCGATGACCTGGTCCAGCTTGGCCAGCGAGATACCATGGCCCTCGCGGCTGGGAGGCAATCCATAGTCGAGTGAGGTGCAGCCACCCAGTGGATAGACTGCTGTCCCGCTGCTCTGGCAATCGGCAACCAGGGCAGCCAGTTGATCCTCATCCGCTGGGCTAAACGTCTCCAGCAAAGGTAATGAATGGTTATCGATCGACATCTATGAGATCCTGGTTCTGTTGTCCGCTAGAGTGCCGCTCGCCGGCCGGGGTGTGCCTGTTCCATACCGCAGGCACCCGCCGTCGGTAACATCTTGTCAGGACTCAGTCGATTGTCAGGGTTGAAAGCCTGGCGTAGCTGCCGCATGACCTCCAGGTCACTGTCGCTGAACATCTTGTTCATGTAACGAATCTTCTCCACACCGATTCCATGCTCGCCGCTCACGCTGCCACCGGCATCCAGGCAGGCTTCCAGGATCTCACCGCTGGCGGCCAGCACTTTCTGGATCTGTTCCGGTTCCCGTTCATCGAACAGCAGGATGGGATGCAGGTTGCCATCGCCGGCATGAAAGACGTTGACGATTTTCAGGTCGTACTTCTCCGAGACTCGCTGGATTGTCTCGAAGATCTCGGGCAGCTTGGTCCTCGGAACCACGCCATCCTGGGTACAGAAGCTGGAGCTGAGTCGGCCGATCGCCCCAAATGCCTGTTTGCGGCACTTCCAGAGCTTGAGTCGTTCTTCTTCGCTGGCAGCCTGCTGAACTTCACGAGCACCGTTCTGTTCACAGAGTCTCACGACGGCATCTCGTTGTTCATCCAGTCCCGCTTCCAGCCCATCAACTTCGATCAGCAGGATGGCCTTGGCATCGAGTGGAAATCCAAACTTGAAGGCTTCCTCCAAGGCCACCAGGATGCCCTGGTCCATCATCTCCAGGGCGGCTGGAATAATACCGGCTCCAATGATCGCGCTGATGGCGTGAGTGGCATCTTTCACGGACTCGAAGATGCCCAGCATCGTCCGACAGCCCTGCGGGTTACGAGTCAAGCGTACCCAGACGCGAGTCACAATCGCCAGCGTTCCCTCGCTGCCGACCATCGCACCAACGAGGTCTGGCCCCGGGGTTTCGCCGGCCGGGCCACCGATCAACTCGATCGACCCGTCGGCAAGTACCGCTTCCATCCCGATCACGTGATTTACGGTCACGCCGTACTTGAGTGTATGGGGGCCGCCGGAGTTGGTTGCCACGTTGCCGCCAATCGTGCAGGCACCCTGACTGGATGGGTCCGGGGCATAGTGATAACCGCTTCCCTTGAGTGCCTGTGTGAGCCAGATGTTGACCACGCCGGGCTGGACCACGGCATAGCGATCTCGCAGATTGATCTCCAGGATCTTGTTCATGCGGGTCAGTACGATCATCACACCACCGCCGACGGGCAGGCATCCTCCTGCCAGGCTGGTACCCGCACCGCGTGGCAAGAAGGGAATGTCGGCCTCGTTGCAGGCCTGGACGATGCTCGATATCTGCTGGCTGCTGGTGGGAAAGACGACCACGTCCGGGCTGTTCTTCTCCACCACGAAACCATCACACTCGTAGACCAACCGTTCGGAGGCGGAGGTCAGCACATTATCGTTGCCCACGATCGATCGCAACTGATCGACGAAGCTGGCTGTATTCGACGTGGCCACGGTAACTGGGGATCCTGGACGGCCGGGAAAGTACTCAACGGCAGGCTGCGATTATAGCAAGTTGTGGGGAGGGGAGCGGCCCGGGGTGTTGCAGGTCAGTGGTTAGAACTGTCGTTCCAGGTGCTCGGCCACGACCGTGCCAATCCGTAGCGATGAGGTGGCGGCAGGCGAGGGAGCGTTGCAGACATTGACGACTCGCTCGGACGAAAGCACGACAAAGTCATCGACCATGGAGCCATCGGGGGCGATCGCCTGGGCCCTTACGCCGGCCCGGGCAGTTTGCAGATGACTGGCCCGAATCTCCGGCATCAGTCGACGCAGTGCTTTTACAAAGGCCTGCTTGGAAAATGAACGCCACATTTCCCCCATGCCCTTCTGCCAGTGCCGGCTGGCCAGTCGCAGGAAGCCACGGTAGCTGAGTGCCTCACCCAGGTCACGAAGATTCACGTCCCGTTTGCGGTAGCCTTCACGAGCGAAGGCGAGCACGGCGTTGGGGCCGCATTCGATGGCACCATCGGTCATGCGTGTGAAATGGACACCGAGGAAGGGAAAGCTGGGATCCGGCACGGGATAGATCAGGTTGCGACAGAGGTGCTGTGCTTCCGGCTTGAGTTGATAGTATTCGCCGCGGAAGGGGACAATCAGGCAGTCGGGATTCTCGCCACTCATCTGTGCCACGCGATCGCTGTACAGGCCGGTGCAATTGACCAGGTATTGAGCCGCAAATGTGCCTGCTGAAGTGATAGCCAGCACACCGTCGCTGCGCTGCCGGATTGCGGTCAGCTCAGCTCCGGTTACCAGCTGTCCGGCATGCTCCTGAAGGATCTGCTTGAGCTTCTCGCAGACCTGGCGATAGTCGCAGATGCCAGCAGCGGGCACATGGATAGCCTGAATGCCAGCCGCATGTGGCTCAATCTCCCGCAACTGCCGCTGGTCGATCATCTCGCAGCGGACCTCGTTCTGCTGGCCACGGAGGTAAATGCCCTCGAGGATAGGCAGCTCGTCAGGATCGACTGCCACGATCACCTTGCCACAGATGTCGTGGGCAATCCCGTGCTCTCGACAGAACTGCTCCATCGCCTCTTTGCCGATCCGGCAATTACTGGCTTTTAACGACCCTGGCTTATAGTAGATGCCGGAATGCAGCACGCCGGAATTGTGGCCGCTCTGATGCAGGCCGACGGCGTCTTCTTTTTCCAGCATGACGATGCGTATTCCGTCATGTCGCTGGATCAGCTGGTAGGCAGTTGCCAGTCCGACAATGCCGCTACCGACAATAATCACGTCCGCTTGTCTCATGGTCTCGATCAGTTCCTTGAATCGGGCAGTCAGGGTGGGGCGAGCGGGAGTGGTGGAGTGGGGCGGCCGTCGGTACGCTGACTTTTATAACGGTCTGCCTACTGGCCTTACATACCACGCCTCGGTTGTTTATCGGCAGATCGCTGGCGCCGATTTTCAGTCCTCTTGAGTTTTGCGTATAATTCCACCTGGCCCGGGGCGGCTCGTGAACAGCCCAGGGTTCTGGATGACCTGCTCTTGATGGAGGGAGTACGAGGATGACAAGCCGTCAAATTCAGCCGCTTAATGTCCTGCTACTGATGATCGCTCTGCTGGCAAGCGGCCTGTTCTGCCCAGCGTATCCTGGCACGCACCTGCTGGCTCAAGAACCGCCAGTTGAAGGGACAAAGAAGGGTCAGAAGAAGCAGGACCCCAAGGACCAGGAGAAACAGAAGAGCGACGAGGCTGATAAGAGCGAGCAGGACAAGGAGTACTTCGAATTGCTACGGCTGTTCGTCGACACACTTGACCAGATCGATCGCAATTATGTTGAGGATGTCAGCCGCCGCGAATTGCTGGAAGCGGCCATTGAAGGGATGGTCGACAAGCTTGACCAGTATTCCAACTATATCTCACCGACCGAGATGGACCGTTTTCGCAGCAACGTGGAGAACGAATTCGGCGGTATTGGCATTCGGGTCAGCAGCGAGAATGGCACGTTCGTCATCATCAGTCCGATGTACGGTACACCGGCCTACAAACAGGGAATTCTTGCCGGCGACGAGATACTCAAAATCGACGGGGAAACGACCAAGGGCCTTGTGCTCGATGATGTCGTCAAACGACTCAAGGGGCGGATCGGTGCATCCGTTACCCTGACGGTCAAGCATCCTCGTGACGAAGAGCCACGCGATATCACTGTGAAGCGTGAGTTGGTACGGGTGCAAACCGTTGTTGGCTATCGACGGGACGAGATGGATGATAGCTGGATTTACTATGTCGATGACGAGCGACGGGTCGCTTATATCCACCTCACATCCTTCGGCCGCCATACGCTTGATGAACTGCGCCAGACCATGAGCCAGCTGAAGAAGGACAAGTTCGAGGCCCTGATCCTGGACTTGCGATTCAACCCGGGTGGCCTGCTGTCCTCAGCCATTGAGATCAGTGATATGTTCATCTCGTCGGGCCGGATCGTGAGCACCGAGGGACGCAACGCGCCTCGCAATGAATGGAATGCCCACAAGAAGGGAACCTATGACGGCTTTCCGATGGTGGTCGTGGCAAACCGCTACAGTGCCAGTGCCAGCGAGATCGTCTCCGCCTGCCTGCAGGATCACGATCGAGCGACCGTTGTGGGTGAACGAACCTGGGGCAAGGGCAGCGTGCAGAACATTATTCAGCTGGAGGGAGGCAAGAGTGCCCTGAAGCTGACAACGGCGGGTTATCGGCGACCGAGCGGAACGAATATCCACCGGACCAAGGAGGCCAAACCGGAAGATGAATGGGGTGTCCAGCCAAACGATGGCCAGCGAGTACGGTTTTCCGACGACGAAATGAAACAGCTTGGTCAATTCCGCCGTGATGTCGATATCCTCCACAAGAACAACCCCCGAGCCGAGGATGATCCGGCACCGACGTTTGACGATCGCCAGTTGAACAAGGCGATCGAGTTGCTGGTCGAGCAGCTCGAGGCCGGGACGACGGAAGCGAGCGATGATGACCCGGCTGACGACGCTGACGACGCTGGCGACGCCGAAGAGTCGAAGAAAGTAGACAAGAAGGCAGCGGCCGGCAGTAGAAAATAAGAGTCTGCTGAGTCAGGCTGAGATGCCCTACGACTTCAAGATGCGACGACAGAGTCACGTATGATTATCCTCACGATTGAGTCAACCTGTGATGAAACCGCAGCCGCGGTGCTGGACGACCAGCTGCAGGTGCTCGGCTCTGTGGTGGCATCCCAGCTGGCATTGCACGAGCGGTTTGGCGGCGTTGTCCCGGAAATTGCTGCCCGCGCGCATGTCGAGAGCATCCTGCCGGTCATAGACGAGGCACTGCGGCAGGCCGGCCTGACGCTGGCAGAACTGGATGCAGTTGCCGTGGCTACCAAGCCGGGCCTGGCTGGCTCCCTGCTGGTTGGCTTGATGGCTGCCAAGTCCCTCTGCCTGGCGCTGGATATTCCACTGGTTGCCGTCGACCACCTGCAGGCGCATATCTTTGCCTGCCAGCTGGATTGCGACCAGGACCTGTTTCCCTGTGTCGGGATGGTTGTCAGTGGTGGCCATACCAGCCTCTACAATTGCCAATCCCCTCTTGAGTTCGAGCTGCTGGGTGGCACGATCGACGATGCAGCGGGTGAGGCGTTCGATAAGGTCGCCAAGATGCTGGGCTTGCCGTTTCCCGGGGGGCCAGCGGTATCGGCGGCAGCGGAGCAGGGAGATCCCGGTCGTTTTCAGTTTCCACGCTCCTTCTTGAATGACCCCGAGCGGCTGGAATTCAGTTTCAGTGGCCTCAAGACGGCGGTTCGATATCAGCTGGCTGGCCAGGGACAGGTCGACTTTGAGCAGCTTGATATCTCTGCTGAGGATGTGGCGGACATCTCTGCCAGTTTCCAGGAGGCGGTGGTGGATTGCCTGGTGGGCAAGGCGGTGCTGGCAATTCAGAAGACCGGGGCAGAGCGACTGTGCGTTGGTGGTGGCGTGGCCGCCAATCGCCGATTCCGCCTGCGGCTGCAGGAGCAGGCGGCCGAGCAGGGTTTTGAGTTGCACATTGCTCGACCAGAATTATGTACAGACAATGCTGTGATGGGGGCGATCGCGATTGAGCGGCTCAAGGCGGGCCTGACCGAGTCGCTGGAGCTGGACATTCAACCGGGCCTGGTGAGAGGCTAGGGGATAGGGACGACACTCCTAACCGGCAGAGACGCCGAGAGCGCAGAGGACGTCGGAGGGCTCGCATGAGTGTGCAGGGCTCCGCGGTTTTCGCCTGCGGCGAATAACCATCGGGTTCTTGCCGTCCGTCAGGGCGGGTTGACGATACCTAGTTACGGTTACCGCCGCCTTGACCCTGTCCACCCTGACCTTGCTCGTCGTCGTTATCCGGCAGACCACGGCCAGCCTGGCCACTTGAGAAATTGAACGTGGTGACAGCACCGACGCCCGAGGCAATTGGCGGGAATGGCGGGATGGAAATTCGCACGTATCGTCGGTCGGGCGAGACAATGGCCGACTGCACGGTCATGTTGGTACCTTCGGGCAACGTCGTGATGATTGGACGGCTACCGACCAGGCCGCGACGCGGCACAAAGAAGCGACCATCCCGGGCGGCCTGTCGGCGGGCCATGGCGAGGTCACGAACGGCCAGCGAACCTTCCAGCTGATTCAGCTGTTGTTCCATCATCGCCCGGCCTGCGGCCCGCTGAGCGACCTGGAAGTTCTCCAGTTGCTGAACGCCGATCGGCTCGAGCCGGCGGCCATGAGCAACCTCGAAGATGACAACGGCGTTCTTGTCGTCCAGTTCGATTTGCTGGTGGATATGAGGTTCCTGGGGATTGCCGGTATAGATGTCGACGGTGACTTTGCCAGCGGTCACTTTGCCCCAGACACGCCGCACGAGCATGCGGTATTCACCGCTGTAACCCTGGGCACAGACGTACGATTCGGAATAACCATTCACCGAAGCCTTGTCGGCGTTGGCAAAAGTATCACCCATCATCACGCCACCGGCGGCAGTTCGCGGGTTACGCAGAGAGCAGAGGGTACCTGTCGGTTCCTGGACTTCCAAGTCGACGTCGGCGTCTCCGGTCCAGGTGATAACCACTCGGCAATCACGCTGGGTGACCGTCTTCAGTTTCTGTTCAAAGGCAGCCGCTTCATCCATGCGGTTATCCTTCTTGAGCTTGATCAGCATCGCTTCAGCCGCCAGTTGGGCACGATACTCGATCGCTCGTTGATCCTTTGGCCATGCCTGGCTGAGAATGCCACAGGTGGCCCACTGAATCCCCTTGTCGTTACCAGCCTTACTGGCCAGTTGCAGTCCCTTGACGTAAGGCTCGGGACGATGAGGTTGCAAGCGGGCAACATTCTGCAGTGTCTTGAGGGCACGCTGTTCGAGCCCGATATCTGCCATGTAGAGAGCTGCATGCAGCATGGTATCGATATCGGTGCTGTAGTCGACAGCCGACATCAATGCCCGTTCTACCTCGGCAAGCGGAGCGTGGTTGGCACGCATAGCGAGACCCAGTCCCTGGTACATCCAGGGTTGCGGCTGGCTGTACCGCAGGGCACTCATCAGCATGGCAACGAGGTTATCGAGCGTTTCCGAAGCCTGCTGGTGCTGGCCTTGTTGGTGCAGGCGAGCCGCACGCTGCATTAACACGCGGGCCGTATGACGGACCTTGTGATTATGCTGCAGCCGGTCTTCCTCGGGCAGCTCTATTTTTTCAGCGAAGTAAGCATTCCAGGCCTGCGTAATAGTCTGGCCCTCGTTAGCCTCGAGCTTGATGGCCTGGACCAGGCTGGCTGGTCGTTCGATCTGCGGGGGCTGTTGGCCTTCGGTCTTAACGGGAACCACGACCGGCTGGGGGCTGGCACTCGTTGGGTTTGCTAGTGAGAGGTCATCTTCGACAGCGAAGAAGCCGCCACCGCCACCACCACCGCGACCGCCCATACCACCGCCACCGCGACCGCCCCCACCGCCGCCCATGCCACCACCGCCCATGCCACCACCACCACCGCCACCCATACCACCCATCATGCCGCCACCACCCAAGGGGCTTCCACCGGAGGTGATTGGCAGGACCAGGTCACCGACGGGATAGACGCGGGTGATCAATTCGTTCTCGGCCTTTTCAGGCGTGGTGAACTTGAGGACCTCGTCATTGATGACATAGGTCAGACCCTTGCCACCGAGCATCAAGCGAAGCCCGGACCGCAGGGTAATACCACGCAGGTTAATATTCACGACTTCTTCCGAGGAGAGCCCGATTTCTTCCAGGGCGGCCTCGTCGACAAAGATCGGGATATTATGTCGTTGACCGAGCTGGGCAGCAACTTCACCAAGCGTGACATCGAAGAACTCCATGATCGACTCATCGTCGAGGGCATCGATGATCCGCTGCTCGGTGGGCGCCGTTCCGGTCAACTCCATGTTGGCGTACTTGCGTCGCCGCATGGTCAATTCCTGCCAGATCTCTGCATCCGGATAGAGGATGGGAGGATTGGCGGGGAAGGGAATCAGTGCCTCTTCGACTTCGTACAGCACGTCAGCAAAGTTCTTGTGGCGCAAGTCCCGGAACTTTTCCATGCCACTGACCTGGCGTGTAAAGCGAGCTAGCCAGACGCCGGCGATCGGCGTGGAATCGAAAGGCAACATGGCCTCGACCTTCTTGGCGATTTCCGCGTCCGCATCGAGGTACTTCTCTTCCTTCATCAGCATGTTGAACTTTTCCATCAAGCTGCTGATCAGCAGCTCGTCCTGGGCCGTCTCTTCGGCCAGCTTACGGAGCCGAGCGGCATTGGCCTCTCGTTCCTGGGCCAGTACACGAGCTTGATCCAGCATCGAGCGGCGAGCACTTGATTCACGCAACGCCGTTTCAATCTGCTTGCGCAGTTGCCGGCGAACCTCGGCGGATACGTCCGTGGCGGACTCGACCAGGCCGAGCAAGATCTTGAGGTCCTGCTTGGCCTTCTCGGGATCCTCGGTGAACAGGTCACGGGCTTTTTTGAGTCCGTTTTCGACCTGGGCTTGTAGCTTGCTGGCCTGCAGAGCTCGTCCTCGCAGGACTTCATTGAGCAAGCCGTCCTGGTCTTCCAGGGACTGGATGCGATTGTCCGGCTCGTCGCCGATCACCACCAGCGGGGCTTCCTCGCCGGGTGCCGCTGGCTGAGCGGCCGCTGCAGCAGGTTCATCCTGCTGAAAGTTCACCGCCACGGGTGAAACCTGCTGGCGCTCGGCATGTGCCTTGCGTGCGGCCTGGCGGACTGCCAGGGCCTGGGGGTTGTTGGGGTCTTGCCGCAGGGCCTGGTTGGCAACGCGATGGGCGCCACGCAGGTCGCCGTTTCGCAGTGCATGCATACTCAGCTTGGCCAGGTTAGCTGCTCCGGATCGCAGTGAGCGACCGACTTCGTCCAGTCCCTGGCTGCCCAGCGTGGGCAACATGATGCCGGCGTTATCGCTCGACATATCGACCAGGTGTGGCAGATAGTTGAAATCCTCGTCATGACCGGTGGCGGCAACATTCCACTTCAGCTCGACTTGCTGACCAGCCATATCGGCTGTCAGCTCGATGGAAAAATCACCACGCGCGCTGAGCGTACCGATCACGATCGAATCGCGGTCGCCACGCAGCGGCGGTACGCTGGCCGGATAGACTGCTGTGAATTCCTCAGGCATCTGGGCCTTGCTGGGCCAGAGAATCGGACTGGCCACGGCACGGGCAAGTTCCTGGCCAGCTCGGCTTGCCAGGGCCTGTTCGTCGCTGTCGACGTAGACCATACCGCCCGTGTTGTTGGCGATCGTGGCCAGCATCAGCACGTCACGCTGGGGGCCAATCGCAAAGCTGGAAATGGAGATCTGCTGCTTTACCAAGGGCGACATAATGCCAGCGAACTCGCCTTCGGCGAGTGCTCCAGCCTTGCTCATACCGTCACCAATATAGACCACCGCCTGTCGTCGATCGGTATCGCTGAAAGCCTTGGGGATCATCCGCAGCATGGCTTCCATGTCGGTCGAACCGAGCGGAACTCGCTGAGCCAACTTGTCCTGCGCCTGGGTCATCGCCTCATCCGTCGGTGCCACGAATCCGTCCGTCATCGGCACGGAATTCAGGTCGACTGCCATCAAGTTGACACGCGTACCCTCAGCCAATTCAGCAATCAGGCTCTTGAGCGCTTGCTGTGCGTCATCACGATATAAGCCTGTCTGGCTGGCAGACGTATCAAACAGCACCAGCAGATCGGTAGCCCGATCGTCCTTGAGCGCTTGATTGGGCTTCACCGAGAGGGCAAAGTAGGTGCTCCCGGTCGCCTTGTCGTAGGTACTAAGTCGAGCGTCCTGGGCCGATGCTATTGAACCGGCATAGAGCACGGTACAAACGACCAGAAAGGACACAACACGAGGCAGCAGACTGCGTTTGGACATGACAAAGAAACTCCAACGCACCGAGGATATGAATGGGCTCTCCCTGTTCCGGCAAGAAGATCACGAACCTGTCTTGCACCGAGATTCATCGGCCCAAGGCACTTCATTCATCGATATTTTATTCTATTCGGACCGATGAAGTGACTCCACAACAAAACCGTAATTTAGGGGGACTTGCGAAAGTTTTCACTCGCCCCAGCTGCTTCCCAGGCTCACTCCAAGGACTCATAACCAGAGCTCGCTGCCAATGATCTGCGGACTGTAGTGGATATGCCAACTGCGCCCCCTCAACGACGGCGCACAACAATGCTATCGAATCGCCTGTTTTTTTCCTGCTGGCTAACGAATAAACCGGTTATCGCGACCGTGGCAGGCGATCTCAGACCGCCACGAGGCTTGGGCAAACCTTGCCATTCGACGCCGCTGCAGCCCTCGGCGGACCTCCTGGCAGGGCCTCTGGCGATCGCCATTTCGTCTCCCGTCAGCCTCCGCTGATGTTTTTTCGGCCCACCGGGTCCGGTGAGACAGTTGGTAGAATTCAGCTGGGCTGGTGTCGTTTCTACTTGCCAATGCAGTAAAGCATCCGATCGGTACGCATTAGTAGCTGGCCATTGTGAACCGCCGGACAGGCGTTGGTTCGACTGTTGTCGTTGCCCAAGCTATTGTGCGACAGCAACTTGAATTCAGGGCTGGCCGCCAGCACGAATGTGCCGTTGCGTTGCGAGCTGCAGTAGATCTTTCCATCGGCCACCAGGGACGACGAATAGACAACCCCGGGACGAGGCGTAAGTCGCGTCTGGAACTTGACTTGCCCGTTGCTGGCATCGAGGCAATTGGCTGTCCCCTGCCGTTCATGGATCCAGTAGAGGTGGCCATCGTGATAGACCGGGGAGCAGACATTGGATCCCTTGTCGGTAATCCAGAGTCGGTGGGAGTCGGTAACTTCACCTCGTCCGCCGGTCCTGACAGCGAGCGCCGTGTTCTTCCGCCCGCCAATGGCATAGACCACGCCCTGGTGTGCGACCACGCTCGGACAGACATAGCCGCGATCGGGGATGCCAATGCAATTCCAGAGTGCTTCGCCGCTGGCCGGATCGAATCCCAGCACTTTCTCCGGAACGGACACCACCAGTTCGGTGTCACCATTCTCAGTCTGCACCAGCAGCGGTGTGTTCCATGACCCGCGAAGACCGCCGGCCCGCCAGACTTCCTTGCCGGTCGATTTGTCGAGCGCCACGATCGCTCCACTCTCAACACTTGCATTCAGGATGACAAGGTTTTCATGGAGTACCGGCGAATTGGAAGATCCCCATCCGCGTGTGCCATTGCCGACCGAGGACTTCCAGATCTGGTTGCCATCGAGGTCGAGGCAATAGACGCCGCTCTTGCCAAAAAAGACATACAGCCGTTCGCCATCACTGACCGGCGTGCTTGAGCTGTAACCATGCCACGAGTTGTTACCGCCGGAGTAGGCAGATTCCGGCAATTCCGGCTTGAAGTCCTTCGTCCAGAGGATCGTGCCGCTGTTACGATCGACCGCAACCACGTGCCGCAGCAGGCTTTGCATCGTGCCTGGATCTTCAACGTTCTGGGCATAACCGCTGTAACAGGTCAGGTAGACTCGCTCATCGACCACGATTGGGCTGGAGGTACCGGCACCAGGCAACTCAGTCTTCCAGGCAATGTTCTGCTCGCCACTCCAGCTCTCAGGCAGCCCCTGCTGGGTGCTGACACCGAGCCCCCCCGGGCCGCGAAACTGTTTCCAATCGGCGCCCCAGGCCGAGCCGCTGCAGACGATGGCGATGGCGATCAGCAGCTGATGCAGGCGGGGCAATGACAGGTGATGTGAGCGGTTCTTCATGATCAGACTCTCCAGGGCGTCTTGATGAATGCCGGGGCCAACTACTACGCTAGGGCCTGGCATGGCTGGCGGCGTGTGCCATCGGTGTCGCTGATTCTAGCAGCTTGTTCTCTGACGGAAAGCAAACACCCATGTTCCGAGTTGGCATTACTGGTTCTGGCTTCATGGGTCGTACTCATCTTGAGGCGGCCCGACGACTGGCGGACGTGGAGCCTGTGGCGGTGGCTGGAGGGTCGCGTGCCGCTGGACTGGCTGCGGACTATGGGATCGACGTCGAAGCCGATCCGCAGTCCCTGATCGCTCGGCCTGACATTGACGGTGTGGTGATTGCGACGCCACATCACTGCCATGTTGATGAAGCCTTGCAGGCAGCCAGCCTGGGGAAACATGTACTGGTGGAAAAACCGATGGCCACCAGCCTGGCAGACTGCGACCGGATGATCGCGGCCTTCGACGAAGCCGGGCTGCATTTGGCCGTCGGCTACCACCAGCGATTCCGCGATTCCAATCGCACCGTCCGATCGCTGGTCCAGTCGGGAGCGATTGGACAGGTTCGAGCCCTGCAGATGTCGGCCCTCTTTGACATCGAGGCGCTGAGGGATGACGAGGGATTCGGTGGTGGCTGGGACTGGTGGAAAGATCCTCGCAGCCTCGCACATTTGCTCAATAGTGGACCCCATAATGTCGATCTTTGCCGCTGGTGGCTGGCCACGGAGGTCCGTCATGTGGCAGCCTGCAAGGGGACGTTTCGCGAGCAGAACCCCAATGAAAACACCACCATGGCATTGATAGTTTTCGAGTCAGGTGCGATGGCCAGCTACTGGTCCTCCAGTGTCTGTCCCAGCCCGGGATTTCCCGACGAGGACTTCCGCTTTCGCATCATGGGCGATGAGGGGCTGATCGATGCCAATCCTTTTGGAGAGATCAAGATTGGCAGAGCTGGCGAGTGGGAGTTGGCCTATGAACAGCCCAAAGTTGCCTTTGATGACTCGCAAGCAGCGTTTACATCCGACGGGCGGATGCAGGCCTACAGTGACCAGATGCAGGGCTGGCTGGACCGGATTGAAGGACGAGAGAGTGTGACTGGCAGTGCCCTGGATGGCCGCGCCGGTGTGGCTGCTGTGCTGGCGATGCTGGAAGCAGCCAGTTCCAACCAAGTCGTGATCGTTGATTCCGCTGAGAGAAAGACGGGCCCACATGAGCAGTGATGACTGGTTTCTTTTCAGCTGCTGCCAGCAGGGGGCCGAACCGGCACTCAAGGCAGAACTCGCTCACTGGCTGCCAGAATCCCGCTTCGCCTATTCGCGAGCGGGCTTCTGTACCTTCAAAATACCTGCCAGCCAGTCAGCCGAGCAGCTTTTCCAGCTACCGCTGGTTTTCGCCCGTACCCGGGCGGTTTCACTCGGTACAGTCCAGGGAGTGCTGCCGGAGCAGGCCGCCGCCGTGGCGGAACTGATCGCCACTGTGAGTGGGTTTAAACAGTTGCATGTCTGGAGTCGGGATTCGGATCTGCCAGGTAATAATGGGTTCGAGCCCGGACCGCCAACCTCGGCAGCAGAGACAGGTCAGTTGCTGGTCTCTTCACTCGACAAGCTCCAGCCCGGTCTGCTGGGAGAGCAGCCAGTGGGGATTAATCGCAATGCTCGTCCGGGTCAGAAAATCCTGGACCTTGTGCAGGTCGAACCGGACCAGTGGTGGGTTGGCTGGCACCTGGCCACCGGCGTCAGCTCACGCTGGGCGGGCGGAGTCCATGCTCGCTCCCTGCCGCCGCATGCCGTCAGCCGTGCTTATCTGAAAATCGATGAGGCCATTCGCTGGTCCCGCCTGCCAGTCAAGGCTGGCCATCGCTGCGCCGAAGTTGGCAGTGCGCCGGGGGGATCCTGCCAGGCCCTGCTGGATCGAGGTCTCAAGGTCGTCGGAATCGATCCGGCAGAGATGGACCCGCGAGTTGTCGCGCTGGATGGTTTCGTGCACATCAAGAAACGACTCAAAGCGGTTCCTCGCCGGGATTTCAATAACATCGACTGGCTGTTCGTGGATGCCAACGTGGCACCCCGACAGATGCTGGACGATGTTGAACAACTGGTGGCCCACAAGTCAGTCCGGCTGCGTGGCATGTTGCTGACGCTCAAGCTGCTGCAGTGGCAGATTGCTGCAGAAATCCCCACGTTCATTGAACGGGTACGTAGTTGGGGATTTCGTGATGTGCGAGTTCGTCAGCTGGCCCATAATCGCCGCGAAGTCTGCCTGGCGGCTCTCAAGAGCCGTTCATTTCGCCGCAGCGTGCCGCGACGCAGCTGAGCTGGCTGGGGCCGTGCAATGTATATGCTTCGCCGCTTGAGTGATGTGCGGGTCAATCTGCTGCCGAAGTTGGTGGATAGCCGATTCCAGCGTGAATTACTGCGAAACTCAGTTGGCATTCTGGGGTTATTCTCCTTGTGGGACTGTTTTTCGGAGCATTCGCCCCATTTTCAGGCCATAATTGGCTTGAAACCAATATGGCGATCGTAGACCATCTACTCCTGCAGTAGTGGCCGCGACGATACGCTTCATTTTTCACGAACTTGAGCAGAACGATGAAACAGCACACCAGCTTGCCCCGCGTCCTGATTCTCCTTTCCGCAGCTCTGTTGCTTTCCGCACTGGACAGCCCCTTGCTGGCCCAGCCCAGCCGAGGCGGACAAAGTAGCCGTGGCGGCCAAAGTAGCC
>CAUZOB010000028.1:0-33337 GCA_963581185.1 Planctomycetota bacterium
GCTGTCAGTAACACAATCGTGTCCGAAAAATCCAGCGGGCGGACACCCAGCCGAGAGAGCAGAGCCCAGCCACCACCGATAGAAAGAAAGATCATGCTGATGGCGAAGCAGAAGTCTGCTGGGCTGCGGCGGGCAGAACGGAGTCCGTGTTTGAGCCCCAGCCAGGCCAACAGCAGGGTTACCAACAGCCAGGGGAGTGCCAGCAGTCCAGCCAGCGATCCCTGGGTAAGGCATAACGAGATAGCCAGCAGCAGGCTGCTCGCCCAGTAGAAAATGGCGCCGTTGCCGTGACGCAAGCAGTCGATTTGAGCAACCTGCTGATGCTGCAAATGCCACAACCCCAGCCAGACGACCAGTAGGGGAGCCAGTATAAGGATCACTTCAGCCATCGTTTGTTGTCTCCATCTCATAGCCTCACTTGTTGTCGACTGTCGTTACACCACTAACCGGACTACAGGACTTCTTATAACCTCGAGTTAAGGGACAATCCATTTTACGGTAAGTTCTGTAGCGAAGATCAATACCGCGGCAACGAGGCCCTGCAATGTTCTCCATCCGACGACCGGCAGAGGAAAAGATCTCGGCACTTCGATCCAGTGCGGCATCCCAACAGCTGACTTACCCGTTTGAAGGCTTCACTCGATCGGACGATCCCGAACAGGCTGTGCCGCCCGGCTATCAACTTGACCGTCACCAGGTCGTGCTGGGACATGGCGAAGAGACTTTTCAACGGGCTGCTGAAGCGATTCGGCAGTGGCGCATGTTTCCCACAGAAGTCGCCGAATTGTACGACCGCCAGACACCGATCGACGTTGCTGAAGTGGTGGCGGTCTTGTTCCATGGTTACGGACTCTGGACACTCAATCCGGCACGCATTATCTACACGATTGACGAGCGGGAGCTGGATTGGCGATTTGGATTTGCCTATGGCACATTGCCCGGCCATCTCGCTCGGGGTGAGGAGTTATTCCTCGTTGAACGATCTGGTGAGACTGACGAAGTGACATTTTCGATTGTGGCTGTCTCCCGTCCGTCGCACCTTTTCAGCTGGATCGGCTACCCGCTGGTCCGCCGTGAGCAACGGCGTTTTCGTCGCCTGTCTGGTGAAGCAATGCAGGCAGCCGTCACCAGCGATCAGGATTAGACCGGTGCGGGCAGATCACGGCGTTTGAAAATGTACGCTGCCGCAAGCATGGACGTGATTCCAATACCGAGCATCAGCAGGTGTGCTCCGAGCGGTCCCAGTCCCGCATAACGCCCTTCGGCGTCATACAGACCCAGCTGCCAGAGCAACGAAGGGTCTTTGGTCCAATAGATCACGAATTTATTGGGGTCGTAGACCGAGAGAACGGTGAAATTCAGCAGCCAGTTGAGTGAGGAGTGAGAGAGTGCGGCGAGCCGCAGAATGAACTGAAACATGAAGAACCCGGTGACCAGCCCAATTGTCCGTCGCCGGAAGCGGTCGAGTGAGGACAAGAGCATGGCGATGCCAGCGAAACAGATTCCCAGCGAGGCGAGGATCGTAACCGCCGGAAAAAACTCCTGCGGCGTCACTCGCTCACTCAAGGGGACTTCGACCAGGCGACGTTCGACGAACGGATTTCGAACTTCCATATCCAGCAGCGGAACGATGATCGTTGTCCCCGGGACAGGTTCCTCGATAACAGACCTGGCAATCCCGGCTGATATACCGCACCAGGCAACCAGCGGCAGCAGCAGTGCTCCGACGATCGTGACGATGGCATGCGACCAGAAGACCTGCAGGCGGCTGACGGGCTGAGCCAGCACCATTTCCAGTGTCCCTCGATCGAGCTGGCCACTGACAACGTCGCTGCCGCGGGCAATTACCCAGGCCAGCATGCAGACCAGCACGGTTGGCTCGTTATAGAACTGGCCAATCCGTCCGGAGTAGGTGATCAGCTCATCGAACGAGACCGGCAGAAACTTTTCAAAGTCGCGGAAATTCTCCAGCAGGTCTCGCATCCCATCTGCATCGATGCGGGCTGTCACCCAGACATGTAGCCAACCGAGCGCTCCCAGCGTCAGGGCGCACCAGAACCAGAGCCACCAGCCCTCGCGAATGTTACGGCGTACAAGTTCCAGCTGGATCATGCCACCTGCTCCGTGCCGGCTTCGAGTAGATCTGCCGTTGCCGCGGCGTGGAATCTCTCGTAGACCGATTGCAGCCGCATCGGTTCAATACGTATCTGCTCAAGTCCGGCGTCGGCCAGCCAGCGCATGACCGGCGCCAGTTCCCCCGTGACCTCCAGAACCAACTCGTCCTGCTCGCTGCTGATCTGCTTGACGCGCGTGGCCAGGTCGGCCGGTTGTGGCGGAAGTTGTCCGCTTGTTGTTGCCACGATGCGGTGGACCTGGCTCAAGTCATCGAGCGAAGCAAGGTGGACGAGTTTGCCTGACGAGAGAATCCCGACTCGGTCACAGGCATGTTCAATCTCGGGCAGAACATGGGAGCTGAAGATCACCGTGCGTCCCTGTTGACCCAGTTCAGCCACATGTGAGATCACCTTGCCACGGATCGTCGGATCGAGGTTAGCGGTTGGTTCATCCAGCACCAGCAGCGGTGAATCTGTGGAGAGGGCGACAACCAGTGCCAGCTTCTGTCGCATGCCGGTCGACATCGCCTTGACCCGGCGGTCGAGGTCCAGTTCCAGCGTCTCGGCGAGTTGCCAGGCTGGTCTGAGGTCATCTTGTTTGCGCAGCTTGGCAAGCGACTGGATGGTGGCCCTGGCTCGCATCCCACGGAAAAGTCGAATGTCACCGGGCATGTAGGAGGTCCGGCGGCGAACAGCGAGTGACTCGCTATAGCAGTCCAGCCCGTCAATCCGGGCGGTCCCTGCAGTCGGTTTAAGCATGCCCAGCAGCAGTCGCAAGAGCGTCGACTTGCCCGAGCCGTTGGGCCCCAGCAGGCCAAAGACCTGGCCAGTTGGAATCTCGAGCGTACAGTTGTCGAGCGCGGTCAGACTGCCGTAGCGCTTGGTAAGACCCTCAATCTGGATCATGGTGAAACCGCCTGGAGTCACGATTCAGCGCCGCAAAGTAGACTCCGACGGCCGCTGGTTACCTAGCGATTGAACAGGAAAGCGGGATTGTTAATCAGCGCCCAGGCAAGATCCTGGACACCGGCAAGCCGCTTGTTCGCGTTGATCAGTTTGAGTTGTTCGGCGCGGGCGATCAGGTCCTTCCAGGTGCTGTCGGTCGCCCTGTACTTTGCAGTCAGGGCCGCCTTTTGCTCGTCGCTACGCTCGGCGGCAGGGATCGCCAGCAGTGCCGCCAGGTCAGCAGGTAATGCTTCGGAATTCAGCGGCCGCGGTGAATCGGTCAGACGGATCCGGAATTTACCGATCGAGTGAGTCTCATCAAAGTTGAAGGTCATGGTGACGACCAGCTGGTTCCCTTCCGGGTGGTCGACATCGGCTGCCGTTTCGATAGTGGCAGTGTGAGTCTTGTTGAACTGAGGTGCCACGGCCCAGCCGGTTCCGAGGTTGCCATCAATTGCCGAGCTGATGTTGTACCCGGCCTGGCTGAAGCTGGCTGTTGCATTCTGCAGCTTGAGCATGATCGGCTTGTCGAGTGCATCCAGCGAGGCGGTGGTGAGCCCCAGTTCGCCAAGCACAAAGTTCCCGTTTTCAGCCCGGCCAGGACCACCGGCGGCCAGTGAGGCATCGTTGATCGCCTGCAGCTGAATACCGGTGACATTTTTCCGCGGCGTCTTCAAGGTGATGGTATACCCGCCCTTGCCGTTCTTGCCTGAGACCAGCACGCTGCCATCCTCGTTGGCGGTCATGGTCGCTCCGTTGGAAGCAGCCAGCGAAACGATGTCCGCGTCGTGCCAGACTGTCTTGGTCATCAACTGCTTTTCCCAGACCAGCTGGCTGGCCACCGCTTTCGTTTCGTAATCGGTCAGTAGCTTGAGGGCATCTTCATAGTCGCTGCCTGTTTCGGTCAGTGCCAGGCTACCGAGTTCCAATTCGGCGACCGTTGGAAAACGGCCGAGGAAGCGGAGGAAGAGCTCCTGGATCAGCTGCTTGTCATCCTTGATCTCGGATTCCAGCCTTGTCAGGGCGTTGCCTGGGTCGGCAATCGCGTTGGCAACGGTGGGGCCGTTAATCAACTTCATGATCGGTCCCAGCACCATGCCACTGGACCGTTCACACTCGCAGGAGCTTTCGCGTACCGGCCGGCCAAAGTCATCCAGGAAGGGGACCTTGATACCGGCATCTGGCAATTCGGCTGCTCGGAAACCTGCCGGCACACCCGGGATCTTGAGTGCCGCACCGGTGGCGATGTGAATGGAATCAAACAGTACTTCGGCAGGCAGTCGTCGCGGCAGGGCGTGGGAATAGTTGATCCTGTCATCTTCATTCCACTCGTTGGTGGCAACCGAATGCTGGTACGTTCGCGATGTACAAATTACTCGCAAGATGTGCTGGGTGTTGAAGCCGCTGCTGACGAAGTCCCTGGCGAGGGCATCCAGCAGTTCGGGGTTGGTCGGTGGATTGCCGGCACGAATATCGTCGATCGGTTCGATAATGCCAGGGCCAAACAGGTATCCCCAGAGTCGATTCACATAGCTGCGGGCAAAGTACTGGTTGCTGGGGGAGGTGATCCACTGGGCCAGCTGCTCACGGCGGCTGGCTGTCAGCGGCAGCGTGTCCTCGTGTTCGTAGGGGAAAGCGGGTGGCGAAATCTCGCCGGTGCGATCGTGTGTGACTTCGCCGGCGCCGCTGTCAAAGATCACTTCGACAAGCGGCTTGGCCCCTTCGACTGCCGATCCACCAATCTTCTTGCCAGTGAAGACGGGGTCTTCCTTGCGACCGACCTGGGCAAAGTAAGCTGCCAGGCTGTAGTACTGGTCCTGGGTCCAGCGTTCAAAAGGATGGTCGTGGCACTTGTTACAGTTGAAGCGAACTGCCAGGAACAGGTGCGTGGTGTTTTCCATCGTGGCGGCCGGATCCCGCAGGATCTTGTAGTAGGCAGCGGGAGGATTGTCGATATTTGAGCCTGAGGCATTGAGGATCTCGCGGGCCATCTGGTCGTAGCGCTTGTTGCTGGCAACGGAGTGCTTGATCCAGTTACGAAAGGCGATCGAGCCTTCCTCACCAAGGAACTTGCGATTCACCTGTAACAGGTCGGCCCACTTGTTGGTCCAGTGTTCGATATATTCCCTGCTGCCGATCAGCGCGTCGACAAGCTCGTTTCGCTTCTCATGACTGGGTTTGCCGTCGTTCAGGAATTCACGGATCTGCTCGGATGTGGGAGGCAGACCAGTCATGTCCAGGTAGACGCGTCGCACGAAGTCCGCGTCGGTGCAGATCCCGCTGGGCAGGATCTTGACGCGACGAAGCTTGTCGTAGACGTGCTCGTCCACATAGTTGTATTGCTCGGTCTGTTCCCAGCTGAATCCCGATCGGTCGCCCATCACGGTCAAGGTGGTGGCCGCGTAGGCTCCCTCGTAACGAATCAGTACGGGAGCCTCGCCCCGCCGTAGCACGTTCAGCAGCCCGCCCTGCTCAGCTTCAATGTTCTCAATGCTGCCACTCTCGACAAACGCCTCGGCGGTCACATCGCGGCTGGAGCCATCGCTGTATGTTGCCAGCACCGCCATCTGCTGCTTCATGCCAGCTCGCGGGATGATCGGGTTTTCTGGAATAACTCTGATCGACGTCACACGGGGACTCTCCAGGTCCAGCGCCGCACCACGTGCCACCCAGTCCCGCAGCAACTTGTAGTAGGGATGATCGATCGAAGTCACAGCGCCACCGATGTGCGGAATGGCGCCGGTCGACTTGAGCAGAATCAGGCTCTGGTCGGGAGCGGCACGATTGAAGCGACGAGCACCAACGTCATCGGTCAGGGCGCGGTGATCATAGAGCGGGTCGTAGCCACGCAGGGATAGCTTGAAGCCGTTCTTGCCAAGCCGAGAGCCGTGGCAGGTGCCGGCGTTACAGCCCATCCTGCTCAGTACAGGCGCCACATCCTGAACGAAACTCGCCGGCCGCGCTGCCTCCAGGCTGGAGACTGTTACCGGAACTTCAAACTGAAATTCAGCGTAGCGAAAACTGAGTGTTTCCTGGCCATTATGCAGCGGTCGCACCAGTCCCGATTCCGAGACTGTCACGGTGGCCGGATTGCCCTCCAGGGTGGCCATCCGAGTCAGGTCGACCGACTCACCCGTCTCCAGCGTACCGCTAAGTAGCAACTGGCGATAAGCGTAGGGGTTAGTCAGCTCGACTGTTTCAGGAAAGAAACTGACCGATGTGATCGTGAGTCCCTCAGGAAGCGTTTCCGCTTGCTGTTCTTCCTCGCCAGGCAGAGACAATGGCAGTGCCAGCAGCAGGGTCAGCAGGGTGAGTTGGGAGAATCGACGAATGGCTGATGTGATCATGTCGTTGGAAGACCTTTACTGGGAGTTATCAGCTACGCTCTTGTTGGCAAAGTGAGTCTGTTATTCCTCGGCAGCGGCCACTGTTTCGGTTATCTCGACCGGTATAAAGGATTGCACGAGATTGCCACTGGCAGCTTCGATCAAGTAGATCTGGCCATCAAAGCCGGCTGCAGCAACGATCTTGTTGTCATGGCTGAAGGTGACGGAATAGACGCCTCCAGCGGCAACGTCAAAACTGCTGATCAGTTTGGCGTCGGCATAGTTGTAAATGTTGATCTGGCCCTTGCCATTCAGACTGCTGCCGGCGGCGATCTGGTTTCCGTCCCCACTGAAGGCGACAGAGAAGACGCGGCCAGGCAGCTTGGGGAAGGCGCGGATCAGGTTAAAATCATCACCGATCTTGCGAGCCTTCTCGCGGATCATGCGGTAGATCCTGGGAGCACCATCGGCACCTCCGGAGAGCAACTCGTCCTTGCTGGGATGACGGGCCACAGCATGCAAGCCACCTTGCAGCGCCCCTGGAGTGATGCTGGTGATGTTGTCAATGAACCGCTGTGTTTCGACATGCATCAGTTTCATCGATCGATCGCGGCTGACCGTGATGATGTGGTCGCTGTTGACAGAAAAGACCGTGTCCAGGACCCAATCGCTGTGGGCACCGTTGAAGAGGATCTGCTTGCCGGTGTCGGCATCGATGGCCCGCACGGTGTTGTCAGGGCAGCCAAAACTAATCAGCTTGCCGTTGGGAGACCAGCTGGCACCGTAGAGTGTGTCGTAGCCAATACTGAGTGCAAACAGCAACTCGCGCTGCTCCACATTCCAGACCTGGATCTCGCCGAAGCGGCCGGGAGAACCACCCGCCACCACAAGTTTGGTACCGTCGGGTGAGAAACGGGCCGTTTCGATCCGCTCGGACATGCCGACCAGGCGGGCAACCAACCCGGAACCATCGGCCTTATGAAGCAGCACTTCGTGGTAGCCGGCAACTGCCAGCAGATCCCCGGCTGGTGAAAAATCGACCGACGTGATGACCGGTGAGGCCTGGTAGATCGGCGGGTGCTCAGCATCAAACACTTGCAGGGCTGTGGCAGGTGTGTCGTCTTTCGCTCCCTCGCTGATCCAGCTGCGAATCAACTCCAGCTCGCTCCCACTGAGCGGCTTCTTTCCCTTCGGCATCGCCGCTTCGCCATCGGCCGGTGTGATTTGATTGACCAGGTAGCTCTCGTCAGGTTTGCCGGGCAGGATCGCCGCGTCGCCCGACTCGCCTCCAGCCAGCATGCCGGTGAATTGCGTCATCACGTAGTCGCCACCCTGCTTGGCAGGCTGATGACAGCCCTGGCAGTTGGCCTGGAATATGGGCAGGATCTGCTTGTAGTAACTTACTCCTGTGTCAGCTTCCGGCTGTTCGTCAGCCGACAGAGTCGTTGTCAGGATAAAGCCATAGAGGCTTGCAAGCAGGAGAGTTTGGCGAAACATCGTTGGCCGCTCCTTGAACTCCAGTAAGTAAAACCTGGCAGGCTGGGCTGAAGAACCAATGTCCTGAGGTGGGATTCCGGCAGCATTCTGCAGGAACTGAACTGTGGCCGACAACGCCAGTATCGCTTGTTTCCTTACTATAACCTGCCTATCGGGGATCCACAATTAGCATTCATTTTGCAGCCCGCTTGGGCTTGGCACGGCTATGACAGCCGAGGTCACCAGTGATGACCAATTCGTGGCCTTCTTTTGTGCCAACTGTTAGCTTTTTCAGCGAGGAGAGTGAGATGCTGAAGTGACTCGCCAGTACGCATAGAAAGGATTCATTGCATGGCCCAGCAGATACCTCGCTTGCAGAGCTTGCTTGTCCGAATTCGCGGTGGCTGTGAGTTGGCCGCCGGGGAACTTGTCTCGTCGATGTCATGCCATATCTGCCGTGTCATTGAGCGACGCATGGACCGTCGACTGAAACAGAAATATGACACCGACGACCTGGCACAGATGGTCTGGGCCTCCTTCTTTCGTTACCGCTGGCAGGCAGCTGACTTTAGCCAGCACGATCAGCTGAGACAGTACCTGGTGGCAATGGCACGGCACAAGGTGATCCAGGTGATCCGGCGACATGTCCAGGCGACCAAGCGAGATGTCAGGCGTGAATGGTCCCTGGACGATCCGGCCGTCGGTCCAACACTTGCCACCACTGGCTGCCAGACAGCCAGTCAACTGGCGATCCGAAATGAATGCCTGGAGAAGTGCCTGCGGGGCGAGAAACCCCAGGTGGCACGAATTCTCGAACTGCGATTGGGTGGAGCAGCCTACGTTGAGATCGCGAACGAACTGGGAATACACGAACGCACAGTGCGGCGGATCATGAAACGGCTGATGCAGCGGCTGGAACACCAGGCGAGAGGTTCCTGAACAGTGATTCGTGGTCAGTGATTTGTGTCGTATAATGACAACCCGCCATGGACTGGCTCTTGACCATCATCCACCAACTCACTTGAAACCGTGAAAATCCACTTTCTGGGTGCCAACCGCCAGGTCACTGGATCCCGCTACTGTCTCGAAGTGGGAGACAAGAAACTGCTCGTCGATTGCGGCATGTTCCAGGAGCGACCTTTCCAGCACCGCAACTGGGATAAATGCCCGATTCCGCCCGACCAGCTGGACGCGGTTGTGCTGACGCATGTTCATGTCGATCACTGTGGCCTCTTGCCACGGCTGGTTGCCGAGGGCTTTCGCGGTCGCATTTACATGACCGATCCTTCAGCTGATCTACTCGAGCTGATGTTGCGGGACGTGGCGAAGATTCAAAAGGAAGATGCGGGCGCCAAGCGTGGGCGGCACCAGCGGGCCAATCATTCGCCAGCTCGGCCAGTCGAACCGCTCTATACCGAGCGGGATGTTGAGGCCACCGTGCCACGTGTCGAGAGCGTCCCCTACAGCCAGCCGATTCGCATTGCTGACACTTTCAATGTCACTTTCCACGATGCCGGACATATCCTCGGAAGTGCGCTTCTCGAGATCCAGCTGGAGCTGGCGGGCCGGCAGCGAACGATCGTCTTCTCCGGCGACCTGGGGATGGAAGACAAGCCGATCGTGCGGGACCCCGAGTTTCTCTCCAGTGCGGATTACGTGGTGATGGAATCGACCTATGGTGATCGACTGCATCCGCCAGTGGGTGACCTGGAAGCGGAACTTGCTGCCATCATCCATCGGACTGTTGACCGTGGCGGGAACCTGGTGATTCCCACTTTTGCGGTTGAACGCGCCCAGGAGCTGCTCTATCACCTCGCTCGCATGGCTCACACCGGCAGCATTCCCCGCCTGCCGGTCTACCTCGATAGCCCGATGGCCATCAAGGCCACTGAAGTGTTTGCTCGTCACCAGCACTGCTATGACGAAGATGCCTGGCAGCTGATCATGGAAGGGGAACACCCGTTTTCCTTTGCCGGCCTGGTGATGACCCGCTCGCCGGATGAATCCAGGGCGATCAACCGCGTCAATCAGCCGTCGATCATCCTGGCCACGTCAGGTATGTGTACCGCCGGACGGATCAAGCACCACCTGCGTCACAATATCGAACGTCCGGAATCGACGATCCTGTTTGTTGGCTACCAGGCCAAGGGTTCCCTCGGCCGCCAGATCGTCGATGGTCACGAGCAAGTACGAATTCATCGACGCAACTACACTGTGGCCGCAGAGGTGGTGCAAATGTCCGGGTTTTCGGGGCATGCAGACCAGGCCGGGCTACTCAAGTGGCTGTCCCATTTCCAGCAGGCGCCGGAGCAGATCTTTCTCACACATGGGGATCAAGAGGCGGCCGAGTGTCTGCAGCGGAAGATTCAGCAGGAATCTGGCTGGCCGGTGACAATTCCACAGTATGGTGAGTCGGTTGATTTGATGTAAAATGGAACCTGTCGGCCAGTTGTGGCTCGTGCCACACATTTCGGGCTGGTTAACTGGCAGTAGTCGGTCGACAGGCAGATCCCATCCTGGCGCTCACAGCTCCCATCATCTCTACAGCGATTCTCATGGCGGAATGGTTCTATAAAGCGGGTAACGAGGTGATCGGCCCGATCAAGAACTCACAGCTGCTCGATCTGGTCCGTATCGGCACCGTTTCGAACGATACCCAGGTGCGCAAGGACGATGCCCAGTGGGTACTGGCTCAGGCGATCGGCGGACTGATGGAAGCGGCCGGCAGGATCGAACACAAGAATGTCTGCCCCTATTGCGGTACGGCAATTTCACCGCCGCCGGTGCGCTGCGATGAGTGTCGGCGGGATGTCACCGTGGTACTGACGACAGGCGCGGAACTCCACCGGCCCCCCACCAAGTCCGTGGCAGAAGTACTCAATCAGCACGAGTCCAACGTTGCCGAGAAGGATGAGACTGCGGCATCGCACATGTATATTCTGATGTTGGCAATCACCTGCGCCTTCGCCCTGCCGCTTGGTATCTTCCTGCTGTATAACTTCGAATCGACGGTTATTTTGCAGGTGGTCGGCAGCCTGCTCGGCGCCCTGCTGGCGATTGGTGGTGGTGCTTTTTTCTTTGCCGTGCGAACCAACAACCGGCGGCAGGAATGAGAACGACGTGACCGAGATTTCTGTTCGGACGATAGAAAGTTAATTGATGGCAGATGCCAGCGTGCTACCACCGGCCACAGCTATCTCGTCCAGCGTTATCGAGTTAAGTGGACTGAGTAAGAACTTCGGGCAGGTCCAGGCGCTGCGCGATGTCTCGCTCTCGGTGCCAGCCGGTATTACCGGCTTGCTGGGCCCGAATGGTTCTGGCAAGAGCACGATGATCAAGATCCTGCTGGGCCTGGTGCAGGCCAGCTCGGGGCACGGTACCGTCCTGGGCCGCGATATCTATCGCGACGGCAAAGCGATTCGGGCCGATGTGGGGTTCATGCCGGAAGATGACTGCTATATCTCTGGCATCAGCGGCGTGGAGATGGTCCATTTCGCCGCCTGCCTGAATGGGTACCCATCGGCTGAGGCATTGCGGCGGGCGCATGAAGTCCTAGATTACTGTGGTGCCGAGGAAGAGCGTTATCGTGAGGTCGATACCTATTCCACCGGCATGCGGCAGAAGCTGAAGTTTGCCCAGGCCCTGGTGCACGACCCCGCCCTGCTGATCCTCGATGAACCGACCTCGGGACTCGATCCGGATGAACGTCAATTGCTGCTGAAACGGATCAGCTCTCTGGCAGAAAAGTCGAATATTTCAGTGTTGATCTCCACCCACATCCTGCCGGATGTTCAGCAGATCTGTGACCAGGCAATCGTGATTGCTACGGGCGAGGTGCGCCGCGCCGATTCAATCGAGAACCTCAATCGTCCTACCATCCCGTCGATCGAAATCCGTGTGGTAGGAGATGTAGCCGTTTTCCACGACACGGTGCTCGCCGCCGGTATCGAGGTGATGGAAACAAGCGAGGATCGTTTCGTCCTTGCTGATCCCCATGGTTCGCTGGCAGAACAAGTCTGGCCACTGGCACGCCAGGCAGATGTCGGTATTCGCTCACTTGTTCCGGCACGCACGTCGCTGGATGATGTTTTCCTCCAGGCGGTCCAAGAGGCCCAAGTGGTCGAGGAGGCCCAAGTGGTCGAGGAGGGAGGTGGTAACGATGGCAATGCATGACCTGGGCTATCGCAACTGGGATGAGGAAGCTCGTTACCAGAAAACCAGCTGGCTGCACATTTCCCGATACGGTGCACGCCTGGCCTGGAAAAGTCTATGGCTGAAACGGCTTGTCCTGTTTTCGTTTTTTCCGGCGGTATTTCTGGCAGTTTTCTTCTTCCTCTATGAGCAAGTTGCCAGCTGGCCGGGCATCGCTGAAATGTTGGTGCCTGCCATTGCCAGTGTCGAGGGAGAAGATTTCATAGAAGTTGCCAGTGCCGTTCAACTCACGAGAGAGGAGATACAGAATCCCAGCGAAATCCCCAAGAAGATTCTGCAGACTTACGTGAACGAAAAAAGACCTGTTTACTGGTCCCAGATGGTTTACTATTTTTTCGCCCGCGCTTTGGGCTTGGTGATACTTATCTTTGGGTTGATATCGCCACGTTTAATCTCTCGTGATGTACAGTCACGAGCATTCCTGCTGTACTTTTCTCGACCGATCACGCCCTTCCAGTACGTGCTGGGCAAGCTTGTGACGATCTGGCTGTTCCTGGTTCTAGTTTTCACTCTGCCAGCCTTGTTCTCCTATCTGCTCGGTGTGTTGGTATCTCCAAGTCTTGCGGTTCTATTGAGTACCTGGCTGCTTCCTTTCCGAATCCTTGCTGCCACATTCTTAATCGCCCTGCCAACCGGGCTGCTGGCCCTCTGCCTCTCGTCGCTCGTACAGGAAGCCCGTTATGCCAGCTTTGCCTGGTTTGCGATCTGGATCGTAGGTTACGCATCGTACAGGATTTTATTGGCGACCCAGATCAGTACGGCAGCCAGTACAGCATCCTTGACCACATATACGTTTATCTCCATTTACGATGTCATCCATCAGAATCTTCAATGGGTGTTCGGGTTGGTGAGTTTTGACACGATCAAGTGGTTTTTCCTGGAACTGGTTGCGATCTCGGTTATCTCTTATCTCATTTTGATGCGAAGAGTGACCGCCCCCATTCGGATCTAGCGAGGATGGCCCCCGGGTTATGATTTCCTTCGAACACGTTACTAAGTTGTACGGCATTGTCATCGGAGTGAATGACATCAGCCTCGAACTGCCGCCAGGTGCCTACGGCTTGCTGGGCCCGAATGGTTCTGGCAAGAGCACCTTGTTGAACGTGTTGACGGGCCAGTTGAGGCCATCCAGGGGAGAGGCTCGGTTATTCGGAGCAGATGCGTTTTGCGACATTGGTCCCCTGGAGCGGATCGGGTTTTGCCCCTCGTTGGATATCCTGCCCACGGATGTGACAGGATTGACCTGGGTAAAGTACATGGTCCAGTTGCAGGGATATGATGAAGCGGAAGCCACCCGGCGAGCTCATGATGTGCTGGATAGAGTTGAATTGATGGATGCCCGTGACAGGGGCATGGCTGGTTATTCACGGGGCATGAAACAACGAATCAAGCTGGCCCAGGCGATTGCCCATGAGCCGGAATTGTTGATCCTGGATGAGCCCTTTAGTGGCCTGGATCCGGTTGCCCGCCACCAAATGACAGAATTACTTAGCGACTGGATCAAAGAGGGCAAGAGCGTGTTGATGGCCAGCCACATCCTGCATGAGGTGGAGGCGATTGCTGACAATTTCCTGCTGATCTATGGTGGCCGTTTGCTGGCCAGTGGCGCCACCAATGAGGTTTATGAGATGTTGGACAACGTGCCTCGCCGGATTGACCTGGTGTCCGACGACGCTACTCAACTGGCAGTGCTGGTCCAGCAGCAATCGATTGTCGATGCGGTACAGTTCCACGAGGGTGGAAATGGCGTGTCCGTGTTGACACGAAAACCGCGGGAGGTGTTTCAGCAGTTACCTCACTGGCTCAAGGACCAACAGCTATCGGTGCGCGAGGTGTCTTCGAGTGATGACTCGCTGCAGGCCTTGTTTGAAACATTGATGAAGATCCACCGGGGACAAATCTGATGAATCCCAGCCGAGTGATGGCGGTGATGGCCTTTGAATGGCGGCGCAGCATAGCCTCTCGCCGTTTTGTCAGCTGGATTTTCCTGATTGGATTTCCGGTCTTGATCATGGTTTTAACCGCCAGGATCGGTGCATCGAGTCAGGCTGGAATAACCCCGACCAGCTGGGCATTAACGATCTTCACATTCGTTCCTGGCATCTGTTGCATGCTCTCCTTGCTGTTGACCGCTGCACCGTTCCTGCAGGCGGAAATCGAGGGGCGAACCTGGATCTACATGGCCATTCGGCCCGGCGTCAAAACCGATATGCTCTACGGGAAATACCTGTATGCGGTCAGTCGTACGGTCATCACGGCGAGCATCGCGTTGTTGCTCTGTTTACTGGTCAGTGGACAACTTGGCCAGGTTCGTCTTGTCGTCGTGATGTGGCTGCTGATCGTGCTGAGCAGCCTGGCGTATGCCGCGGTCTATGTGCTAATTGGTGTCATCGCGGTACAGAGGGCACTGGTGATGGCTGTAGCATATTCGGCTATCGAGTTTGGCGTTTCCTTTATCCCGGCGGTGGTCACCCAGATCACGATCCAGTATCGTCTGCGGTCTCTCCTGATCCAGGGAATGCAATGGGATTCCAAGGAATCGAGTGCCTTGTCTGGCTTCATGGCCGACGCAAACATGTTCAGCACGCAGCCCTGGTGGCTGCACGTGGGAATTATGCTGGGTCTGATCGCGGGAACACTGATGGTTACTACAGCCATACTCAAGAGGCGCGAGTTGGGCTCACTCAAGGCCGACTAATCGCAGTTTCCGCCGGCCAGGGAATTCAGGCCAGTGCGCTACCCATGGTCAGGCCCGGGGCTGGCAGGTTGCTGCTGCCCATCAGGTACTGGTCCACGGCCCTGGCAGCACCCCGGCCCTCGTTGATGGCCCAGACAACCAGTGACTGGCCACGCCGGCAATCACCGGCGGCAAACACACCTTCGACATTGGTTGTAAACTGGCCGTGCTCGGCCTGGTAATTGGTTCGCTCATCGGTTTCGACGTTGAGCAACTGGGAGGCGTATTGCTCCGGGCCGAGGAAACCCATCGCCAGCAGCACCAGATCAGCTTCAATCTCCTGCTGACTTCCCTCCACCCGGCTGAAGGGGGGACCGTTGTCGACCGGATTGGACCAATCGACCTGGCAGATCTTCAAGGCCCGCACGTTGCCGTTGTCGTCACTGACAAACTCGATTGTTTCGACTTCGAATTGCCGTGGATCCTGGCCGAACTTTGCGGCAATTTCTGTATGTCCATAGTCGGTGCGGAAGATCCTGGGCCACTGCGGCCAGGGATTGTTGGCAGCTCGTTCGGCGGGTGGCTGCGGCACGATCTCCAGGTTCACGAGGCTCTTGCAGCCATGCCGGATAGCAGTGCCGATGCAGTCACAGCCGGTATCGCCACCACCAATCACAATCACGTTCTTGTCGCGGGCATTGATAAAGTTGCCATCCTGGAGATTACTGTCGAGCAGGCTGCGTGTGTTGGCGGTCAGGAAGTCCATGGCAAAGTGAATGCCTGACAGCTCGCGTCCGTCGATTGGCAAGTCGCGAGGCAGCGTGGCCCCGGTTGCCAGCAGCAGGGCATCGTTCTGCTCCATCAATTCTGCTGGCTGGATATCCTGGCCAACATCGGTGGAGGGCATGAAGACGACTCCCTCGGCTTGCATCTGGTCGAGCCGTCGCTGCACCACCTGCTTGTCGAGTTTCATGTTGGGAATACCGTACATCAAGAGCCCGCCGATTCGATCGGCTCGCTCGTAGACAGTGACCAGGTGGCCGACCGAATTGAGCTGTGCTGCTGCCGCCAGTCCAGCTGGTCCCGAGCCGACGATGGCGACCGATTGTCCTGTCCGCGTGGCTGGTGGATTGGCAGTGATCCAGCCCTCGTCCCAGCCACGATCGACGATCGCGTTTTCGATATTCTTGATCGTGACGGGGGGCTCAATGATCTCCAGCACACAGGCACCCTCGCAAGGAGCGGGACAGGTACGGCCGGTGAATTCAGGAAAGTTATTGGTCTGGTGGAGTCGATCGAGTGCCTCGCGCCAGCGGCCCTGGTAGACCAGGTCATTCCACTCCGGAATCAGGTTGTCGATGGGGCAGCCGCTGTGTGACTGGCAAAAGGGTACGCCGCAGTCCATGCAGCGGGCACCCTGCAGCTTCAGCTGGTCCTCTTCAGCTGGAGTGAAGATCTCGTCGTAGTCACGGATCCGCAGCAGTGGTTCCCGGTAGGGAACGGTGCGACGCTCGTAATCTTTGAATCCTGTCGGTTTTCCCATGACTTTTCACGTTTCCAGCGGCTGACTTCAGCCAGTTGATTCCAGGTCAGCTGCGGCTGCCAGTTTCTGTTTCTCGAGCACTCGCTTGTAATCGATCGGCATGACCTTGATGAATTGCTGCAGGTTCGCTGGCCAGTCTTCCAGGACCTGACTGGCGACATCGGATTCGGTGTATTGATGATGCAACTGGATCAATTCGAGCAGCTCGGCAACATCCTCCGGCTGCTCGACTGTCTCCAGCTGAACCAGGCCGAGGTTGCACTTCATGTTGAAGTCATCCTGGAGGTCCCAGATATAGGCAACACCGCCTGACATGCCGGCGGCAAAGTTGCGGCCGGTGGGACCGAGTACGACGACGCAGCCGCCGGTCATGTATTCACAGCCGTGATCACCGACTCCCTCGACGACGGTTCGCGCACCACTGTTACGAACGGCAAATCGTTCGGCGGCCCGACCACGGAAGAAGGCCTCGCCACTGGTTGCTCCGTAGAGCACAACATTGCCGACGATAATATTTTCGGCTGGGACAAAGCTGCTATTGCGCGGCGGGTAGATGACCAGCTTACCGCCCGAGAGGCCCTTGCCGACATAATCGTTGGCATCTCCCTCGAGTTCCATACTGATGCCAGCCGCCAGGAAGGCACCGAAACTCTGGCCAGCCGAGCCCTGGAAACGGATCTTGATGGTGTCCGTCGGCAGGCACTCTTGCCCCCAGGAGTTGGCGACATGATGGCTGAGGATGGTCCCCACCGTGCGATTTGTGTTGACGATAGGCAATTCAATTTCAACTGGCTGGCCGGATTCCAGTGCAGGCCGAGCGAGTTCAAGCAGCTGGTTGTCGAGTGCGAATTCCAGTCCATGGTCCTGGGATTGCGTGCAGTAGACATCGACGCCGGCGTGCGGTTTTTCAATCGGCTCGAGGATCGCGGTCAGGTCCAGTCCGTCCGACTTCCAGTGCTGAATCGCATCCTTGGTCTCCAGGCAATCGGTCCGCCCGACCATTTCATTGATGGTGCGAAAACCAAGCTGGGCCATGTAACGGCGTGCTTCCTGGGCCACCATGAAGAGGTAATTGACAACATGTTCGGGCTGGCCGGTAAACTTGGCTCGCAAGTCAGGGTCCTGGGTCGCGATACCGACCGGGCAGGTATTCAGATGGCACTTGCGCATCATGATGCAGCCAATGGTGATCAGCGGGGCGGTTGAAAAGCCCATCTCCTCGGCACCCAGCAGGGCCGCAATGACCACGTCGCGACCGGTCTTGAGTCCGCCATCCGTCTGCAGCACGGTGCGGCTGCGGAGGTCATTCAAGACCAGTGTCTGGTGGGTTTCGGCAATGCCCAATTCCCAGGGCAAGCCAGCGTGCTTGATACTTGTCAGCGGGGACGCGCCGGTGCCGCCGACATCGCCGGAAATCAGGATGTGATCCGCATGTGCCTTGCAGACACCGGCTGCGACAGTACCAACTCCCACCTCGGAGACCAGCTTGACGCTGATGCGGGCAGAGGGATTGGCATTTTTGAGGTCATGGATCAATTGGGCGAGGTCTTCGATCGAGTAGATATCGTGATGGGGTGGCGGGCTAATGAGTCCCACGCCGGGGGTCGAGTAACGGATGCGGGCGATATTGTCATCGACCTTGCGGCCGGGCAATTCACCCCCCTCGCCTGGCTTGGCACCCTGGGAGATCTTGATCTGCAGCTCGTCGGCGTTTGCCAGGTACCAGATCGTGACCCCGAAACGACCCGAGGCAACCTGCTTGATGGCAGATCGCTTGGAATCACCGTTGGGCAGCGGATCGAAGCGCAGCGGATCCTCTCCCCCCTCGCCGGTATTACTTTTGCCGCCCATGCGGTTCATGGCGATTGCCAGCGTTTCATGGGATTCAGCTGAGATCGAACCGAAGCTCATGGCACCGGTGCAAAACCGCTTGACGATCTCGCTGGCTGGCTCGACGTCGTCGAGTGGAATCGGGCCACCGTTGACGTTCTCCTTGAACTGCAGCAGTCCGCGGAGCGAACAGCGAGTGCGGGCATCGTGATTGGCATGCTGGGCGAATTTCCAGTAGGCCTGTTCATCGTTGTCCCGGCCAGCGACCTGCAGGTCTGAGATCGCCTGGGGATCCCACATGTGGCGTTCCCCCTCCGCACGCCAGTGGAATTCACCAGGGTTGGAGAGTTGCGAGAGCTTGTCCTCTTGCCGCTGCGGATAGCCGAGGGCGTGACGACGGAGCGATTCCTCTGCCAGCACGTTGAAATCGACTCCCTGGACACGGCTGGCGGTTCCCACAAAGCAGCGATCGATGACCTCGTCACGCAGGCCAATGGCCTCAAAAATCTGGGCACCCTTGTAGCTCTGTAGAGTGGAGATTCCCATCTTGGCCATCACCTTGAGCATGCCCTTGGCGATGCCCTTGCGATAGGCACTCACCAGCTTGTCGTCGTCGGCGAAAATCTCGGCGTCCAGCAGGTTGTCGCGACGCGACTGCCAGAGGGCCTCGAAGGCCAGGTAAGGATTGATCGCATCGGCGCCATAGCCAACCAGCAGGCAATGGTGGTGGACCTCGCGGGCCTCGCCGGTTTCCAGCACGATACCAATCCGGGTCCGCTTGGCCTGGCCGATAAGATGGTGATGTACGGCTCCGCAGGCCATCAAGGAACTGAGTGGGACGCGGTCGGCATCGACAGCGCGGTCCGAAAGAGCAACCAGGCTGTATCCCTCCTCAATGGCAGCTTCTGCTTCAGTACAGATCCTCTGGATGGCGGCACGCATGCCGTCGACACCCTCGTTGCGTGGGAAAGTGATGTCGATCGTTTTGGTTCGCCAGCCACGATGATCGAGTTGCTGGATGGAGGCGAACTCCTCGTTGGTGAGGATCGGATGGGGAATCAGCAAGCGGTGGCAGTGTGTCGGGCCTGCATCCAGCAGGTTCTGCTCGGGCCCGATATAACACTCCAGTGACATGATCACCTCTTCCCGGATCGAATCGATGGCGGGATTGGTGACCTGTGCGAAGAGCTGTTTAAAGTAGTCGTAGAGGAGTCGTGGCTGGTCGCTGAGGCAGGCGATGGCAGCGTCGTTACCCATCGAGCCAACGGGGTCACGTTTCTGTTGCACGAGTGGGATCAGCATGAACCGCAGTGTCTCGGCAGTGAAGCCAAAGGCCTGCATGCGATCGAGCAGCGTCTGCGGCTCGAATTGTCGTACGCTGCTGGCTGCCGGCAGGTCCCCCAGCTGTATTCGCTCAGTTCGCAACCACTCGGCATAAGGTTGCCGATCTGAAAACTCGGACTTCAGCTCATCGTCCGGGATCAAACGACCCCGTTGGAAGTCGACCAGGAACATACGTCCGGGCTGCAGGCGACCCTTGTGCTTGACGTTGGCGGGGTCCACATGCAGCACGCCCACCTCGCTGGCCATGATCACCCGGTCGTCGTGTGTCAGGTAGAAGCGGCTGGGTCGGAGACCGTTACGATCGAGCACGGCGCCAATATAGTGGCCGTCGGTGAAGACGATCGAGGCGGGACCGTCCCAGGGTTCCATCAAGCAGCTGTGGTACTCGTAGAAGGCGCGTTTCTTTTCCGACATCGATTCGTGCTTCTGCCAGGCCTCGGGGATCATCATCATGACCGACTCCTGCAGCGTGCGGCCGCTCATCAGGAGAAACTCCAGGGCGTTATCAAAGTTGCCGGAATCGGAACAGTCGGGCTCGATGATGGGAAACAGATCGGGCATCTGTTCGCCCAGCAGCTCCGACTGGAACATCCCCTCGCGGGCCCGCATCGCGTTGATATTGCCGCGCATGGTGTTGATTTCACCGTTGTGCGACATGAAGCGGTTGGGCTGGGCCCGATCCCAGCTGGGGAAGGTGTTGGTGGAAAAGCGGGAATGGACCATGGCCAGGTGAGTTGTGTAATCGGCTGCAGCGAGGTCGGGAAAATAGGGTAGAAGCTGGGAGGTGGTCAGCATCCCCTTGTAGATCATGACCGTGGTCGAGAGGCTGCAGATATAGAACAGGGCGGCTTCCGCCAACGTCGTGCTCCCACGTAAGCAGTGGCTGGCCCGCTTGCGAATGAAATACAGCTGGCGTTCCAGCTGCTCTCCAGATACGCCCTCGCCGCCAGCAATCAGTAACTGTTCCATCACCGGTTCAGCGGCCCGTGCGGTCTGCCCCAGGTCGGCATCGTCCGGTCTGGTCGGCACAGCACGCCAGCCGAGTAGCTGTTGCCCCTGCTCATCGATCAGTTGCTCGACCACCTGCTTGCACTCAGCGCGTTCCTGCTCGTCTCGGGGAAGGAAGACGATACCAGCTCCGTAATGCCCTTCAGCTGGCAGCTCGACTGACAGCTCCTCGGCGGCGACCCGGGCCAGGAATTCATGCGGCAGGGCGGTCAGCATGCCGGCTCCATCGCCGGTGTTGACTTCACATCCACAGGCACCCCGATGGTCCATGGCGAGCAGCACCTCGTAGGCATCGAGCACGATCTGGTGACTCCGCTGGCCCTTGATATGGGCCACGAAGCCGACGCCACAGCTGTCCTTTTCGTAAGCCGGGTCATACAGGCCCTGCTTGGGCGGTGGTCCAAGTCGGGCTGTTCGTTGTGTCAGTGGAGTTGTCATCGGAATATTGTGCTGCCCCTGAATTCAGCGGGAGCTGGAAGCCTTTCCAGAACTGTGGTTGTTCGATTGGTTTGTTCTCTTGCGTCCGTTAACACGGCCGTTGCCGCCGGACTGACGATTGCTGGTGGCTGCACCATCTTCTACCAGCAACTCGATAAAACGCCGTGCCGTGCGCCCCAGCTCCGCAGAGCGGCGATGGATGATTGCCAACGGACGGTCAAAAGTCACTCCCCGCAACTGTGCCACGCTGAGCGTGCCGGCGGCGACCTCACGGCTGACCGTCGGTTCTGGCAGCAGGCTGATGCCAGAGTTGATCTCGATGGCTCGCTTGAGCGTTTCGATGTTATCAAATTCAAGCACCACGGGTGCATCGACCTTGGCACTCACCAGCAGTCGGTCGATCTCTCGACGAATTGCCAGGCCGTCGCTGAAGGCGACCATCTCGTGGCCATCCAGCTGGGATAAGCGGACGGCGTCGAGTTGCGCTAGTGGGTGGTCGGGGCTGCAGACCAGCACCATCACTTCGTCCCGCCAGGGAAGCGTTGCCAGGCTGCGACTCTTGCGTGGGTAACTCACGAGGCCGAGATCAACGTCCCCATGCTTGACTCGTTCATACACGTCAGCCGGGTGGTGGTATTCGAGGTTCACCTGGGCACGCGGAAATCGCTGCTTGAAATTCTGCACAAACTGCTTCATATAACTGAGTCCAGCTGAGTAGATCGAGGCAACACGGACCTGCCCCTCAATCTTCTCGTGCAGCGATCGTACTTCCTCTTCCAGGCTGTTCAGCTTCTTCACCAGACGACGGCAGCCGTCATAGTAGACCTGGCCCTCGGCAGTCAGCTCCAGCGGCCGCTTGGAACGATCCAGCAACTTGACACCCAGGTGGTCTTCCAGTTGGTGGACGATCTGGCTGGCACCCGATTGGGTCATGCCGTTATCGTCCGCGGCGCGCGAAAAACTGCGCCGACCGACGACATCGCAGAAAACCTTAAGCGACTTGACGTGCATCAAAGACCAGACGCAGCGAGCGATTAAAAAACACGATAGAGTGCGAGCGCACTATTAGAAACGAGAATACTAGGATATGGCCCGTGCGGGCCGCCGTCAAGCAGCTGTCGAGATATTTTGTACTGGCGGACGGGAGCTGGTTAGCGAGCTCAGGGTCGTGGTGGATTGCGATAATCGAGCGGTGGCTGCTGGCCTTCACGCATCAGCGACTTGTAGGGTCGGCCCGACAGTCGTTGCTCGTGTTCCGCACGGGCAGTTGTCAACTGAGCGGGGTCGCTGAAGAGGTCCCAGGCCGAGGCGGCTAGCACCCGGGCGGCCAGATTCATCCCCCGGCGTGCCATCGGGGTTACGCCACAGGCGACTGCCTGCCAGGAATGTCCAGGTGTACCCGGCACCCAGCAGGCCGTGCTGAAGCCGCTGGTCGGGACGGACCAGGAGACATCGCCCACATCGGTCGACCCCATGCCGATCGAACCCCCCTGGTCTATCACCGAGCTAATCGAATCCAGCGGCTGCGGCTTTGCCAGTGTCTGCTGCAGGCGAGCAGCAAAACGGACATCCTCCTCGTCGAACTCCAGGTCGTTCAACTGCCGCAGGTTCGCCAGGCTGATCTTGGCCAGGGTATTGTTCGGCAGGATCTCCATGATGCCACCCTGGTGGTTTACTTCCAGTCTGGTCTCGGTTGCCAGGGCTGCGCCCTGAGCACACATTTCCAGGCGGCGATAGAGTGAGCGGACAACATCGGAGTTGGGGTGGCGCACGTAGTAGTAGACTTCGGCAAAGTCGGGCACCACGTTGGGGGCCGCCCCGCCATACGTGATGATGTGATGGATCCGTGTGCCAGTCGGTGTATGTTCTCGTAACAACTGAGTCGCATGATTAGTCAACTCCACTGCGTCGAGTGCCGAGCGGCCCTGCTCAGGGGCTCCGGCAGCATGCGCGGCGCGACCATGAAAACGGAACTTGACTGCGATCCGCGCCAGCGTGGAGCGATCTCCAGCGGCATTCTGGCTGCCTGGATGCCAGTGGAGTATGGCATCGCAGTCCTTGAACAATCCCGCCTGGACCATGAACACCTTGCCGCTGCCCCCCTCCTCCGCCGGGCAGCCATAGAATCGGACGGTGCCGCTGATCGTGCCCGCTCGAATCTGCTCGGCAACAGCAATCGCTGCTGACGCAGCTGCGGCGCCGAACAGGTGGTGCCCACAGCCGTGGCCGTAGCCATTCCCTTCCGCTGGAGCTTCCCGCTCGGGCCTGGCTGTCTGGGCCAGCCCTGGCAGGGCGTCGAATTCACCGAGGATGCCAATCACCGGTTTCCCCTTGCCAACCGTGGCGGTGAAGGCCGTCGGTATTCCAGCCACCCCCAGGCGAACCTCAAAACCTGCCTCCTCAAGCATCGAGGCCAGCAGGGCAGACGATTTCGTTTCCTGGTAGCCTGGCTCGGCATACTCCCAGATCTGCAGGGCAGCTTTCCAGCTGACCGCATCTCGACGATTGATAGAGTCATACAGCGCGTCCTTCTGCGCAGCGAGCGAAGCGGGAAAGCTGACGGCCAACAGGAGCAACAGAGCGGCAGTGCGGACATGATTGGTCATCGTACACCTGTACAGGAAAGGACAGTCGGGCTTATCGTTAAGCCGATAGCGAGTGCCACCACTGTGCTGCATGCTGAGCAGACGTGCAAGAGAGTGGCACAAGGTTGCTGATCCCAGGCAGCTTGCCCAGCGGCAGGCCGTCTGGATAAACTGGTCCCGGAATGCAATTACCCGAGAAACTCTGCACAAAAGAGATTCTGACCATGCGTCTATGCCTTCTCAGCCTGCCACTCCTTGTCCTGCTGTTCAGCTCTGGGTCGCCAGTCGGCAACAGCCAACTGGCTGGAGCAGAGAAGAAGCCTGCCCAGCAGCTGTTTGTTGCCGTGCCCTGCACCGACAAGAAACTCTTCACCACCGGCATCGAGGGCCCGGCCTGTGCCAGGAATGGCGTGCTCTACGCTGTCAACTACCAAAAGCAGGGGACGATCGGACGCCTGCTTCGTAACGGCACGACAGAATTGTTCGTCACGCTGCCCGAGGGGAGTGTCGGTAACGGGATCCGGTTTGATCGACGCGGCATGATCTACGTGGCAGATTATCCCCAGCACAATATCCTGCGTATTCACCCGCGAACTCGTACGATCGAGGTCTTTGCTCATGATGACCGCATGAATCAACCCAACGACCTGGCCATCGATGGTAACGGTGTGCTGTATGCCAGCGATCCCAACTGGAGTAACGGCAGCGGACAGTTGTGGCGGATCGACAGCAGCGGCAACGTCACGCGTCTGGCGACCGAACTCGGCACGACCAATGGCATCGAAGTCAGCCCGGACAACAGCACGTTGTACGTCAATGAGAGTCTGCAGCGCAACGTCTGGGCATTCACGATCAAGCAGGACGGAACTCTGGCGCAGAAACGACTGATCCGGCAATTTCCTGACCACGGCTTCGATGGCATGCGCTGCGACCAGCAAGGCAACCTCTACATCACTCGGCACGGCAAGGGAACCGTGGTAAAAATGCAGCCTGACGGAGAGATCCTGGCCGAGATTGATGTGCTCGGCACAAGCCCAACCAACCTCTGTTTTGGAGGCTCCGATGGGCGGACCGTTTATGTCACGGAAGTCGAACATCAGCGGGTGGTCAAGTTTCGCGCGGATCAGCCCGGACTGGCCTGGCAGCGATGGAAAAAGTGAGTGAGTTGTGACCATGACGAAAGACAAACAAGGAGAAGCCGATGCTGGCAGGTGATATTTACGAACCCAGGAAGATCCGGTTGGTCGAGACCGACGAGCCAGTACTCGATCCCGCCACCCCTGGCGAGATTATCTTTCAGCCCGAACTGGCCTGCCTGTGTGGATCCGACCTGCTGTTTTTCGAAGCCGACAACCCTGGCTACGAACCAGTCATCGGCCAGTCACTGCATGAGATGATCGGTCGCGTCGTCGACACCAACGGCGATCGATTCCAGCCCGGCGACCGTGTGCTCTGTGTTCCCAACAGGCACCTCGGCCTCTGCGAACGATTTCGGGTGACCGAGAACCAGGCTATTCCACTCGATCAGCGCGTTGCCGAAGACCAGGCACTGCTGGCACAGCCACTGGGGACCGTGCTATTCGCGCTCCGCAAGCTGCCAAACCTGCTGGATGAAAAAGTTGCCGTGATTGGCCAGGGGCCGATGGGCCAGTTGTTTAACCTGGCCCTCAGCCAGCTCGGTGCACGCCAGGTGATCGGTGTCGATCTGCTTGAGGACCGGCTCAAGATCAGCCCTGCCATGGGAGCGACTCACACAGTTAACGCCAGCAACCAGGATCCAATCCAGGCCGTTCATGAGATTACCGGCGGCGAGGGTCCCGACCTGGTGGTCGAAGTCGTTGGCCATCGGGAACAGGTCTTGAATTACTGTACCCAGCTCTGTCGACCCTTCGGCACGATCCTGTTCTTTGGTGTACCGCCCAAGACGATCGACAATTTCGATATCTACACCGTCTTTTGGAAGAATCAGACGATCGTCACCAGCGTGGGACCGGACTTCAGCAAGGATTTTCCGCTGGCCATGCAGTGGATCGCCGAGGGTCGTGTGGACGTTTCACCGATCATCACGCATCGCATGCCCTGGACCGAGATCCAGCAGGCGTTTGATATTTTCAGCCAGCGGCAGGACGGTGCGATCAAGGTCTTCCTCGATTTCCCGGCCTAGCTGAAGCTGATGGCCGGCAGCCAGGCCAGATCGCTCTGGATGCTAGTGGTTGGCGGAGCCAGCGGGATCGAAATAGGCCGGCTCGCGTCCTTCCTGCCACTTGATGTTGCAGCCAATACTGGGTTGCTGCGACTCGGAGACTGGTGCCCCGGCGAGCACCGCATCGAGAGCAGCACGCAGGTCCGCGCCTGTCACCGGAATGTCGTTGCCGGGACGGCTGTCATCGAGTTGTCCTCGATAGGCGAGTTGCTGTTGGCCATCAAAGATGAAAAAGTCGGGAGTGCAGGCAGCCTGGTAGGCGGCGGCCACATCCTGCTCCTCGTCAAACAGGTAGGCAAACGTGTAGCCCTGCTGTTCGGCCTCGTGCACCATTTGTTCAGGAGAATCTTCCGGATGGCTGGCAACATCATTGGAGCTGATGGCGACCACACCGACTCCCTGCGACTGGTAATCCCTGCCCAGCTGTGCGAGTTGCGAGGCGATATGCTTCACGAACGGACAGTGATTACACATGAAGATCACAAGCAGCGCCGGGGTACCGTCAAAATCGGCCCTGCTGACCAGCTGCCCATCGACATTTCGTAAGCTGAAATCAGGTGCGGGCGTACCGATTGGCAGCATTGTACTGGCGGTCTTTACCATGGTCGGATTGGTCCTTGATCAAGTCAGCGGGGAGAGGAGCAGGCGGAGCATCGTGACGCTGAGGGGTAGGCCGTCAGACGCCTGCCGAGACTGCAGCCGGACTGATCGTAAATTGCGAGAGGCCGATACGCAACTCGTCGTCGACATCCAGCGGACTCTCGTCAATCCGCAGGCCATTGAGGTAAGTTCCATGCCGCGAGCCGAGGTCTCGAATTACCAGTTCACCGTCTCGGCAATCGATTTCACAATGCTGACAGCTGAGCCAGCGGTCGTCGACACAGATATCCGCCTCCTCGCTTCGTCCAATCGTCAAGGGAAATCGCGAGAGCGGGTAGGTGGCCAGCCCGGTCGCTTCGCTGCTATGGACCAGGTGGGCAATCGAGGCAGTCAGCTGTGAACGGGTTGCCTGGGAAAGAGGGTTCATCATGCCAGCTTGGATAGAAGGTGGGAGCGGTGAAGACCGTGTGCAGACTTCGTGACGCAGGTGCTTGAGCCAGTCGTGACTCTCACCGCATGCCAGAAAAGGTAGGACGTGTCGCTGGCATGCCCGGTAACTGATTACCTCATGTAGGCCATCCACGCTATCGCTCCGATAGCGAGCTGTCAATCGACCGGCGGCAATCGGTCAAAAAGTTGCCTGCTATTGGCTGAAAGTTGCTGCTGGAAGGGCTCTTTGTCCAGCTGCCGACAGTCAGCAAGGCACTCAAAAGTGTGTACCAGCAAGGCCGGTTCGTTGGGTCGCTGGCTGCGACAGGGGTGTGGTGAGAGCCAGGGCGCATCGGTTTCAATCAGGATCCGGTCAGCCGGCACAGCGGTGGCGACCTGACGCAGCTGGTCGGATTTCTTGAACGTCAGCATACCGGCGAAGCTGATATACATTCCTAGCTCGAGGCAGGCTTCCAGCAATGGTTGATCGCCGCTGAAGGAGTGCATCACGCCGCGTAGTGGCCCGCGCTGCCGCGCCTCGCTGAGCATCGTCAGGATATCGTCACCACAATCGCGCATGTGAACGATGAATGGCAGATCGGTCTGCTGGGAGAGCCGTAGATGACGATCAAAGTAATCCTGCTGCAGTTCCAGTGGCGAGTAATCCCAGTGCCGATCGAGCCCGGTCTCACCGAGTGCCACCACGCCAGGCTGATCGACGAGCGCCAGGATCCTGTCCCAGTCGCCAGTGTCGGCCTCGCTGCAATAGTTCGGTTGGATCCCGACGGCGGCGTGGACGTCTGCCAGTTGTGCAGCCAGACGAACCGAGTGCTCGCTGGAGTCCGCTGTCGTGCCGACGGTGATCAGCGTTGTGACGCCGGCCAGCCGGGCCCGCTCCAGCAGCAATTCCCGCTGGCCATCAAACTGCTCGTCGTCCAGGTGCAGATGAGTATCAACCAGGGCCATGGTAAATCAAGCCAGCGGGTGAAAGAGCTACGAGCGGTGACGCAGCGTTCCGCAGCAGGCCCCTCCCGTCGCAGGCCTACTCGTCAGCCGGCTGCTGCAACTCAAGCAGCGAATCGAGGTGCGCCTTGGCACTTCCAACCGCTTCCTGGGCAACTGCCTGGGCCATCGCATTGGCGGCCAGTTCCTGGACACACTGTTCAGATTCGACAATCATGGCCCGCTGCCTGTCGATCATCAGGCCCAGCAGGTAGTCGATTGAAAGGTCGTGGAGGCTGGTGAAGTCGATGGGGAATTCACCCGCGTCGACCAGCTCGTGATTGGCCAGGATCATCGATCCGATCCGGCCGACCACGGACTGCTGATCTTCCGCGATCTGCGCCAGCAGTTCCGTGACATCTTCCCGCCCGCTTGCCACCCAGGGGGTGGTGTACTGCAGGTAGATCGGCAGCGAACGGCTGTGGAGTACGGACAAGCGGTTCAGGCCAGCGATAGTTTGGGAACTGATGGACATGCAGCACAATCAGCGGGTGGCGAGCACCCGCACTCTCTTAGGAGATATTCTGGATTAGGTACCTGGCAGCCGACGTGGCATAGGTGCTGAGCATTTCCCAGTTGATCATCAAGAGGGCCGTCGGTGCGGTCAGCAGGAGCACGAACAAGCCACCAGGGCTGCGGGTCAGCGAGAGCGATGCCGGCAGCGGGTCGGGAGCATCTTCCATGACCATGACTTTGACGACACGCAGGTAATAAAAGAGGCTGATTGCCGTGTTGATGCCGCCCACGATCAGCAACACCATCAGGTAATTCTGGCCAGCACTGGCATAGCCCTCAGCCAGCGAAGCGAAGATGGCGAATTTTCCCAGGAAACCAGCCAAGGGAGGTAAGCCGACAAGACTAAAGAGCATCATGCAAAAACAGATGGTGATGCCTGGTGAAGTCTTGATCAGCCCCCGGTAGCCGGAGATCTCCTCGCTGCCCAGCGTGTTGCGCAGGAAAGCAACTACGGCGAAGGCGCCCAGGTTCATGAACAGGTAAACCACGATGTAGATGACCAAGCCGGCAACGGCCTGTTCGGCGCTGGCTGCATCCATGCCAGCCAGCACCATCACCGGCGCCAGGGCCATCATCATGTAGCCGGCATGGGCGATGGTCGAGTAAGCAAGCAGTCGCTTGATGTTCGTCTGTCCATAGGCGGCCAGGTTGCCAAAGGTACAGGTGATGATGGCGAACAGGGCAATCAACCGTCCGATGAATGTCCGCACAGGGCTGAGTGCAGCAATACTCTCGTCCCGGGCTGACGGTGCATGCTGTTCAATGATCGCTGGCACCGTGCTGGTTAAGTGAGTTGTCGCTGGCAGATCAGCCAGCTCGGTCTGCTGCTGATAGATCGCCTGCACCTGCAGCTCGGTACCCGCTTTGAGACTGTCGGGTGGCACGGTGCCGAGTCCGATGGCAACTCGGACCAGCAGTGCCAGCGCGGCTGCCTTGGAAGCGACACTCAGGAAGGCATTTACCTCGGCACAGGCACCATGGAATACATCCGGGCACCAGAAGTGAAAGGGGACAGCCGAGAGTTTGAAGGCCAGCCCGACGCCGATCATCAAGCCACCGAGTGAGAGGACCATCAACTCGCCGTTGCCGAAGGCGGGCAACTTGTCAGCCAGCAAGACAGCCATTGTGGGGAGATGTGCCGAGCCGATCAGTCCGACCAGCAGGCTAATGCCGTAGAGCATCACGCCCGCCGCACCGGCACCGTAGATCGCGTACTTGAGTGCTGCCTCGCTGCCGGTCCGTCGTCCCTTGAGCATGCCGGCCAGCACATAGGATGGCACGCTGGCCATTTCGACTGCCATGAAAATCATCAGCATGTGGTTGGATGAGACCATCAGGCACAAGCCGACGGTCGCTCCCAGCACCAGCGCATAGATGTCGGCACTGTCCTCGCGGTCCGGGATCCCTGAGAGTCGACTGAAGATCAGGAACAGGAAAGCAAAGCCAATCAACAGGCTGCGTATCATCACGGTAAAGCCGTCGTAGACTAGCATGCCGGTGAAAATCTCGACTCGCGGGATACCCCCCCCGTCTGCCAGGCCGAAGGGTCGGGCCAGCCAGAGTGCGACGCCGGTAGCGACCAGCGAGACCCAGAACAGCGAGATCTGCTGCCGGTTGTCAAACAGGCGAACCAGTAGCAACAGCACGATCGTCCCACAGAGCACCAACTCGGGCAAAAACAGCCCGATACTGGAAGAAGAGAAGACTCCTCCCTTGGTGTCGACGATCAGGTCATCTACCAGTCTATGCAGGTCCACGGTTTCGCTTGTCCTCTCACATCAGGCTGTCAGGCCCCATCGGGGGCCTGGCAGTCTGGCTACTCTTTTCAGGGGCTCTGGGCCAGGATGGGAATACTCCGCTCGCCACGGCTGCTCGGCGGTGCTCGTGTCAAGTCGCTGGGTCGCGGCCGGACCGGCGCAACGGCAGCCAGCGGCTCAGTGGGAGCTGCGGTCGACGCTTCCGGGTCCGTGATTGCCGGGACTTCCGTTTGCGTTTCCAGCAGCGGAACTTCCTTGACGTGTTCTGTCCAGTCGGCGAGATCTCCCGCCTGCTGCTCGATTGTGTCATCCATGTACTTGAGGACCGTCTGGTAGGGGAAGACACCCAGCAGAATCGCCAGCGACAGCAGGATGCAGCCGATCGACTTCTCGCGGGTGCTGACGGGCGTCAGCTCTTCCTCGTGCGGTCCCCGGTACTCAGCGCCGAGATAAACGCGTTGCAGGCACCAGAGGATATAGCCCGCGGTCAGGATTACTACCGAGGCAGCAATCACGGCCAGCACCATGCTGTAATTCCACACCGCCAGCACCACCAGCACCTCGCCGATGAATCCGCACAGTCCTGGTAAGCCCAGCCCGGCGAAGAACAGACCGATCGACATCGCCGTGTAGAACGGCATCTTGTGATACAGTCCACCAAATTCCGCCAGGTTCCGGTGATGGACCCGGTCGTAGACGATGCCGACCATGAAGAACATGCCGGCTGAGCTGATTCCGTGTCCAATCATCTGGAACATGGCGCCGCTGATTCCCTGCACCCAGTAATCGGTCACGTACTCGGGGCTGGCCGCTGACCAGACTCCCAGGCCGAGCATCACATAGCCCATGTGGCTCACGCTACTGTAGGCGACCAGTCGTTTAAAGTCTGTCTGTGCCAGGGCTGCGAAGGCACCGTAGACCATACTGACGGCACCCAGCCCGCAGACCAGCCAGGCCAGGTCATAGCCGCCGTGCGGACAGATCGGATAGCAGATGCGGATGATCCCGTAGCCGCCCATTTTCAGCAGCACTCCCGCCAGGATCATCGAGATCGGTGTGGGAGCCTCGACATGCGCGTCCGGCAGCCAGGTATGGAATGGCACCGAGGGGACCTTGATGATGAACCCGATCAGCAGCAGCAGGAAGGCCCAGCGCTGCCAGCTGGGACTGTAGAGTTCGGTCTTCTGACCGATGCCGGCCAGTGCCAGCAGGTTGAATGTATGAACGGCCCGGTGAGTTCCACTTACCTTCTCTGCGCTGACCTGAGCAAGTGTCTGTTTGAGCGCACGCGATGAGATTTTCATCTTCTTCCAGTCCTGACTGTCCTCCACGCGCAGAAATGCTGGCGGCGTTGTACCGTGCTCGGCCATTTCGACCACCTGGGCCTGCAGGTCGTTGTCGATTTCCTGGTAGAGCACCACCAGGTCGCTCTTGAAGTACAGCATCAGAATGGCGATCAACATCAGCACGCTGCCGACCAGCGTGTAGAGGAAAAACTTGAGGGCTGCGTATTCACGCCGCGGGCCACCCCAGATGCCGATCAGGAAGTACATCGGCAGCAGCATGACTTCCCAGAAGACGTAGAACAGGAAAAAGTCGAGGGCCATGAAGACGCCCAACATGCCGGTTTCCAGCAGCAGGAAGAGAATGCAATAACCCTTGACATGCTTCTTGATGGACCAGCTGGCTGCCATCGCCAGCATACTGATCAGCGCGGTCAGCACGATCAGTGGCAGACTGATGCCATCGACTCCCATGAAATACTCGATATTGAACGAGGGAATCCAGTCGGCATTGAAGGTGCTCTGCATGGCTGCCGAGGTATCGTTGAACTGCGTTTCCGGGAGCACGAAGAAGACCAGCATGGTGAGCGCAAAGACACAGATCGTTACGATCAGCGTGACGATCCGGAACAGGTCATCGCGGCGCGACTGATGCTCCTCATCGGTGGTGCCGGGCCAGAGGGCCAGGACCAGCGCTGCCAGGGCGGGGCCGAATACAATCAAGCTCAGGAAAAAGGTTGCCATTGTTCAATTCCGCTCGGGAAATTATCCCGTCTTGCCTTGGGTTATCTTTGTCTCGGTTCTGTCTTTTCGTCAGTATCCGTTTTTGGATTGCCGGGGAACTTAGCCACCGGCACTCGCGGGACTCTGGAAGAAGAAACTGATCACAAGGAACAGGGCCACAGCTGCGACCACGATAAACATCACGTACTGCCTGAGACGGCCAGTCTGCACGGCGCGCAGGGCAATGCCCAGGCGATGCGTCATGGCCGCTGTCCAGTTCACAACACCATCCACGACTTTCTGGTCTGCCACGCGGTCCCAGAAGACCGCAATCGTACGGGTGACACGGGCCGACATGTGCAGAATCGTGTCCAGCACCACTCGGTCGATCCTGTATATCACCCTGCCTATCAGGTGCGCCGGCCTGACAAAGACCAGGTCATAGAGTTCGTCGAAATACCATTTCCTGATCAGGAAGCGATGAGCTGAAGGCAGCGACTCTCTGACTTCTTCCGGATCGAGCCAGCGAGCCAGGTAGAAAATGCCAGCTAGCAAGGCGCCCAGGACCGCTGTAGCAAAAGCCAGTAGCGTGACCGGGAACTTGATGGCCCAAGCATGACTCTTGTGTTCATCGGGCCAGGTCAGCGCCGTGACCAACCCCTGTGAATCGCCATGCAGACCAGCCGGCCGGGCAGTCTCCAGCAGGCCAGTCAGGTGGAAGTTGCCAGTTGCCATGAAGTCGGGGAGTTTCCAGCCGATCGTGATGGCAAAGAAGGCCAGGATCAGCAGCGGTACGTACATCATCCGGGGCGACTCATGGGCGTGTTCGAAGCGCTGCTCGTCGCGCGGCTGGCCGGCGAAAGTCATGAACCAGAGGCGGAACATGTAGAAGGATGTGAGCGCTGCACCGCCAGCTGCCAGCCAGAAGAAGAGACCGGCGAAGGCCGAGTTATTGACTTGCCAGAAGGAAAAGGCCTGTTCGAGTATGGCGTCCTTGGAGTAGTAGCCGCTGAGACCAATCACAAAGGGGATGCCGGCACCGGCGATCGCCAGGCAACCGATCAGCATCGTGTATGCAGTGAAAGGCATCTTCCGCCGCAAGCCACCCATCTCCGTCATCTCGTTGGTATGCACGGCATGGATTACCGAGCCGGAGCACATGAACAACAGGCTCTTGAAGAATGCGTGTGTGATCAAGTGGAAGACGCCGGCCGCCCAGGCACCCACGCCAAGGGCCATCATCATGTAACCGAGCTGGCTGATCGTCGAATAAGCCAGCACTCGCTTGATATCGGTCGCCGTGATCGCGATCGTGGCTGCGATGAA